>JAPPOI010000264.1 GCA_028818055.1 Boseongicola sp. | reverse complement strand
CCGCAGACTGGGTTGGCGTCATTGATGTTGACGAGTTCGTCAATATTCATGTCGGCGACGGGACATTTCATGACCTGCTGAAGGCTTCCAACGATCCAAATGTCATCTCGATGACCTGGAGGTTTTTCGGAAATCGCGGTCTCGACCGCTATGATGATGTTTGGCAAACAGAAGTCTTTACCGCATGTGCACCAAAGTATTTGCCGAAACCGCGCTTGGGATGGGGCTTTAAAAGTTTCTACCGCACCGACGGTCCATTCGGAAAACTCGGTGTCCATCGTCCACTTGATCTGAACAAAAACCGTGTTGAAGAAGTGCGTTGGGTGAATGGCTCGGGTCGGGTCATGCCCGATCGGGTCACACAGAAAAACGAGTGGTTTTCGCGTAAAGACACCATCGGATACGATCTGGTCACGTTGAATCATTATGTCCTGCGGCACGCTGACAGTTTCTTGGTAAAGCGTCAGCGTGGGCGCATTAATCATGTTGATCAGGATCAAGGCGTCGCATACTGGGCCGCGCGAAACTACGCGACGGAAGCGGACACATCGATTCACGCTAGACTGCCGCGCGCGAAGGAAGAGTTGGCGCGGCTGATGGCGGATGAAGAACTGGCGGGCCTCCATATGGAGGCCGTCAAATGGCACAAAGACCGGATCGCAGCGTTGATGGCCGAGCCGGACTATCGAACCATCTTTGACGCGATCACTGATCCACTTCTGCCTGATGCCATCTGGCGCGGGCAAAACGCAAAGGCCGAACTTGCGGCCGAATAGGGGTCTTGGCCATGGAACGCTTTCGTATCACCATCATCGGAGCTGGCATCGGCGGGCTTGCAGCAGCGACAGCGTTGGCATCCCGCGGGCACGACGTAACCGTTGCTGAGCAGGCACCTGAATTGACCGAGGTTGGGGCAGGGATCCAAATCAGCCCCAATGGATATGCCGTTCTTGCCGCGCTGGGCTGTGGCGAGGCAATTGCAAATGCGGCGTTACTCACAAAATCTGTCCACCTTATGGACGGAACCACTGGCCGAGGGGTTTTGACGCTTGATCTTGAACGTTATGCCCCGGACCTGGGATGGTATTTGATCCACCGTGCCAAGCTTATCGACATTTTAGCCGACGCAGCCGTCAAGGCGGGTGCAAAACTAGAATTTGGTCGGCAGGTAGAAGCGCCACCCGACGGCAGCGCGTTGGAAGGCGACGACTACCTTATTGGCGCCGACGGAATTCATTCTTCAATGCGCCGCAACATCAACGTAGATATTGAGCCTTTCTTCACAGGTCAGGTGGCGTGGCGCGCGCTGATTCCGGATGACGGCCCAGCTGAAGTCGAAGTGCACATGGGACCCGGCCGTCACATCGTCAGCTATCCGCTGAAGAATGGTCTGCGCAACATCGTCGCCATAGAAGAGCGTGACAATTGGGTGGAGGAAGGGTGGCGTCACACGGACGATCCTGCCAACGTGCAATCTGCTTTCACCGACTTCACGCCTCGCGTACGCAAATGGCTAGAACAAATAGATGATTGCTTCCTGTGGGGATTGTTCCGACATCCCGTGGCGCCAGTCTGGTACAGCGGCCCTCAAATTCTTCTTGGGGATGCGGCACACCCAATGCTGCCGTTTTTGGCACAAGGCGCGAATATGGCGCTGGAAGACGCATGGGTTTTGGCTGAACGTTTGAGTTCTGGTTCTTTGAAAGACTATCCGATCGCACGACGTGTCAGAGTTGAACGCGTCGTCGACGCTTCCACGGCGAATGCGCGAAACTATCATTTGAAGCCGCCGATGAAATCGTTTGCGCATGCGGCTCTCAGGATTGGTGGGCGCATTTCACCAAAATCGGCTCTTCGGCGCTTCGATTGGCTCTATCGATTTGATGTAACCTCAGACAGCTAGGGCTTTTCTTTCCGTTCTGGCCATGTTTCTTCTGCCAGTGATGGGAGCGGTACGTAATGCGTATGAAAAACAGGTAGCCGCCGGAGCGTTGAAACGCGATCCGGCCCAGGACGCTGTTTTAAGAGCTCTGGACGAAATCTCGGATGCATTGCGCCGTGCTCCGCAAAAGGCGGGTGGATTGGGCTGGGTTTTTGCCAAGAAGTCTGAGCCGGTCAAAGGTGCATACATCTGGGGTGGCGTTGGGCGCGGTAAGTCGATGCTCATGGATATGTTCCACGATCATGTGTCGATTGAAGGAACGCGCCGGGTCCACTTTCATGCCTTCATGCAAGAAGTCCAATCGGCCCTCCACGAGGCAAGGAAGACCGGTGTTGATGATGCAATTCTTCCGGTGGCACGAGATCTGACCAAGGATCTTCGATTGCTTTGTCTCGATGAAATGCAGATCACGGACATCGCAGATGCAATGATCGTGGGGCGGTTGTTTGAGTACATGTTCGAACGAGGCGTGACGGTGGTGACAACGTCGAACAGAATTCCAAGCGACTTGTACAAGGATGGTCTGAATCGCGCGTTGTTCCTGCCATTCATCGATTTGATCACTGAAAAACTGACGGTCATTGAACTGAAGTCGCCCACAGATCATCGCCAGAATCGACTCGAAGGGACGCGGACGTATTTTCATCCGGCAACATCTGAAGCGAAGTCTGCTTTAGACGATATTTGGAGCGATCTCTCAGGTGGACAAACCGAACCGCTCACACTTGT
>JAPPOI010000449.1 GCA_028818055.1 Boseongicola sp. | reverse complement strand
ATTCATCATCTGGTCGGTGGTGCATGAAACCGTGGAAGATATGGCTACCGGTTTGTTGGGCCTGACTTTGAACTGCGCCAAATGCCACAGTCACAAGTTCGAGCCGATTCCCCAACACGACTATTACAGTTTTATGGCTTTGTTTACCCCAGCGTTAAACGTCATGAATTGGAAGAACCCTAAAGAGCGACTGCTGCCTGATGTTTCGGCCACAGATTTGGCAGCACTCAATCAGCGTAATGCGGAAATCGCCAAACAGGTGGCGGGACTGAACCAACAGATCAATAGCATCCGCGAGAAGTACGAGTCGAGGTTGTTCGAACAGAAGCTGGACGAGGCCCTTTTGGAATTGGCTGGCTTTTCCGAAAGCTATGAAGAAAAACGCAATGCAATACAGTTTCAGGTTTTTATGGAAGCGGCTCCTTTGAAAGGCGGTGGAAGTTGGTCGGTCGACCGGGTCACCGTGGAGTATCCCGTGGGGCAGGATTCCAACGTGCCGGAAAAGGGGAAAGACGGGCAGGTTAAAGACCTGCCCCACGTTGCTCTCGACGACGACTTCAACGTGAACGGCATCAAGGAGTCGAGTTGGGTTACGATCGTAAATGACGATGCCGCGTCAATTAAGCAGGCGAACGGCGCGCTAATATTCGAGAATTCAGCCTCGACCGGCTTCCGATGGAACAAGCAAATCGTTCACAGCCGCCAGTCGTTTCCGGCGGTGCATAATGGCAACGGACTGCGAATGACGTTGCACATCAAAGGCAATTCAAACTCGCATTACATCGTCGGGTTGATGCCGAAGTTCGAGAAGTATCCAGGGCACTCGCCCCCCAAACCACTCTTCGGGTTTCATCAGTCTGCGGTGGAAGGGCGGCTTCTGTATCCGATGAAGAGTGATTTTACCGTGCCCGTCGATATTGGCGGGCGGAACTCGGAATACGCGATTCGCATTACGCTTAGCGAGAAATCCGGTGCTCTCTGGGAATACGACCTTCACGATGGCAAAGGCTGGCAGACGGCTCGCTACGCGAAAACTTGGAAACCCGATAGGTCACTTATTTCTGATTTGAAAGTGGCGTTGGATGTCCCCGCCCAGAAACGCAACGAAGTGCAAAAGTACCTCGTTGATAAGTTAGGTCCTTTGGTTAAAGTCGAACCGACGGAAATCGATGCCGCGCTTTCACCTGAAGACAAACAGGCGACCGAAAAATACCAGCAGCAAATCGATGAGGCAAATTCAGATAAGAAGTCTCACGGATGGATTCACGCTATGTACGATGTTGGGCCGGCACCGCCAACGCATATGTTCAAACGCGGTGAGTTTGATAATCCAGGTCACGAAGTGTCCGCGGGATTCCTGAGGGTGTTGTCCAGTCCCTTTTCTGAAACGTTATTGGCCGATCAGGAAATCAAAATCGGGTCGGTGGAGTCCGAAACGACCGGTCGTCGTGCCGCCCTTGCCCAGTGGCTGACGGACGAGCAGTCACCAGCGTCCAGTTTGTTGGCACGCGTGATGGTTAATCGCATCTGGCAGCGTTTGTTCGGCGAAGGAATTGTAACGACCTCGGAAAACCTTGGTTTGTCGGGTGCTAAGCCCACACATCCCGAACTGTTGGAGTGGTTGGCAAACGATTTTCGTGATAACGGTTGGAAGTTGAAACGGGTCGTTAAGCAGATGTTGCTTTCCGCGGCGTATCGACAGGCTTCCTTCCGAGACCCTGCCGCTCCAAATGGCAACTCGCAGGCTCAGAAAAATGATCCCGATAACACGCTCTTGTGGCGGATGCGACTACGGCGTGTTGATGCGGAAGTGTTACGTGATGCCATGCTTACTATCGGAGGCAAGGTTGACCTTACACTCGGTGGGCCGCCCATCCCCTTGGAGTATCACACCGGCACGGGCATGGTGACCGTCGCCGATCAGGAATCCACGCCAACCGGCAAGTGGCGACAAAGCCTGTATCTGTTGCAAAGGCGAATCTACAATCCGACATTGCTGAATGTATTTGATAAGCCAATTGTCACGGGAAACGTGTGTGAGCGTGATGCTTCGGCAACCGTCCTGCAATCGCTGACCCTGATGAACGACTCGTTCGTCATGGAGCACGCCACCTATTTCGCAAACCGCGTGATACGGCAGGCTGGTGATTCGCTCGATCAACAGATCACACTGGCCTTTCGGTGGACGTATGCGAGACACCCTACGGCTGACGAACTCCAATTGTCGCGAGACTATGTGGAACAACAAACAAAGCTATTCCGTGAGACAGAGTCTTCGGATATTGCGGCGGCCCAGAAGGCGCTCGGGAGCCTGTGTCAAACCTTGTGGGGCAGTAATGAATTCCTTTATTTGCAGTAATGATCAGATATGTTTGAATTTTCACCTGTAACAAGACGTCAAATGTTTGAGCAGAGCGGTTTCGGATTAGGATCCGCTGCTTTGGCGTATCTATTACAAAGCAATGCGGCGAGAGCATCTGACACGCACGGTTCCCGGCAAGTATCTGACCTGTCATCCCGTCCAGGCCACTTTGTGGGTAAAGCCAAGTCGGTGATCCTGTTGTTTCAAAACGGCGGCCCGAGCCAGATGGATATGTTTGACCCCAAGCCGGAACTCAACAAACGACATGGGCAGACGGCATCGATCAACAATCAGAGCGGCACGACGGAACCGCTTATGGG
>JAPPOI010000375.1 GCA_028818055.1 Boseongicola sp. | reverse complement strand
TGCCATTCTTCTTTGGACAAGATGCGGACACCAGCCTCCAACAATCGGTTTTGAAGGTATTGAGAATAGCCTTGCATGCCTTCTGTTGCATCCAGCGACGCGCTGTCGAGAAACACGCCCGGATGACCTGCCAACAACTCGGGTTTGGTGGACAGTGGAACGTCTTCCATGCTCGGCAAGATCGCCTGGACGCACATGGTAACCAAATCGCTGTCGGGAACCGCGCTTGCGCCCTCCATCTGTCCCAACAGTTGGGTGAGCCGGGTGGCATCATTCAAGTCCATGTCGACAATGTTCCGCAGCAAAACGGTCGAAGTGGATATGCAGGAACCAATTTCGGTGCAATTGAATGGCAACTGCCGGGCTTCCAGCATGACCAGGACGTCACTTTTGGCAGGGACAGCCAAATGACCCAGACATCCCGCGAAAAGAAATCCAAACAAACGGCCCAAAAGCTTCATCGACAACTCCGATCGCGCGTCAATTGCGCCGGTCGTAGCATGTCAGGGCTTAATCTTCGGTTAGCGATGATTTTTCGGCCAGAAAATGATCTCCAACAGATGTCAGGAGGATGAAATGAGCACAGTAATCAAAGGCGGCACGGTCGTCACAGCTGACCTGAGTTACGAGGCTGATGTCCTTGTTGAGGGCGGCAGGATAGTCGAAATCGGCGAAAACTTGTCTGGCGATGAAGTCCTTGATGCCACAGGCTGTTTTGTGATGCCCGGGGGTATCGATCCTCATACACATCTCGAAATGCCGTTCATGGGTACGTATTCCACTGATGACTTCGAAAGTGGAACGCGCGCGGCGCTATCCGGTGGCACCACGATGGTCGTCGATTTTGCTCTACCATCGCCTGGCCAAGGTCTGCACGACGCTCTGCAGATGTGGCACAACAAATCCACCAAGGCGAATTGCGATTACTCTTATCACATGGCGGTCACGTGGTGGGGTGAGCAGGTCTTCAACGAAATGGCGAGCGTCATAGAGAAAGAAGGCATCACCACTTTCAAGCACTTCATGGCTTACAAAGGTGCGTTGATGGTGAATGACGATGAGCTTTACGCGTCATTCCAACGACTGGCCGAGCTCGGTGGTATAGCGATGGTGCACGCTGAAAATGGCGATGTCGTCGCCGAGCTTAGCGCGAAACTCCTTGCTGAAGGCAACACAGGACCCGAGGCGCACGCCTATTCCCGGCCTTCACAGGTCGAAGGAGAGGCCACAAACCGCGCGATCATGATCGCCGACATGGCGGGCGTGCCGCTTTATGTGGTTCACACATCCTGCGAAGAGGCTCACGAAGCGATCCGCCGTGCGCGTATGCAAGGCAAGCGCGTCTGGGGCGAGCCGTTAATCCAGCATTTGACGCTTGATGAGAGCGAGTATTTCAACAAGGACTGGGATCATGCTGCGCGCAGGGTCATGTCGCCACCATTCCGCGACAAGAAGCACCAGGATAGCCTCTGGGCAGGTCTGCAATCAGGTTCGCTTAGCGTTGTGGCGACGGATCACTGCGCCTTCACGACCGAACAAAAACGCTATGGAGTCGGTGATTTTACAAAGATCCCGAACGGAACTGGTGGTTTGGAAGACCGTATGCCGATGCTCTGGACCAATGGTGTCGGCACTGGTCGGCTAACGCCGCAGGAATTCGTGGCTGTCACATCAACAAACATCGCTAAGATATTGAATTGCTACCCTAAAAAGGGCGCAATTCTGGTTGGCGCAGACGCCGACATTGTAGTTTGGGATCCCGAAAAAGAGAAAACAATCTCTGCTGGCAGTCAGCAATCGGCGATCGATTACAACGTCTTTGAGGGCAAGAAGGTCAAAGGTCTTCCGCGCTTTACCCTTACTCGCGGGTATGTCGCCGTGCATGATGGCGAGGTGAGAACCAAAGAGGGCCATGGCGAGTTCGTGCGTCGCGAGGCGAACAACCCGGTCAACAAGGCGCTATCCTCGTGGAAAGAGCTGACAGCACCGCGTCCGGTTGAGCGGACCGGAATTCCCGCAACAGGGGTCTGATGGACGGTCAGGCTGACATCGAAAAGAAGATTAATACCGTGTCAGAACATCCTGTTATTGATGCAAAAAATGTCTCGTTGACGTTTCAGACCAACGATGGCCCCGTGCACGCGTTGAAAGACGTGGATTTGTCGGTTGAACGCGGTGATTTCGTGTCTTTCATTGGCCCCTCGGGATGTGGAAAAACAACCCTTCTTCGTGCGATTGCCGCACTTGAGACGCCAACGGCGGGCACTTTGACGGTAAATGGGATGTCTCCCGATGACGCAAGGAAGGCACGCGCCTATGGCTATGTCTTCCAGGCTGCTGGTTTATACCCCTGGAGAACGATAGCGGGTAATATTCGGCTGCCACTTGAGATCATGGGTTATCCAAAATCCGACATGGAAAGTCGTGTGAACCACGTCTTGGAACTTGTTGAATTAAAAGGATTTGGCAAGAAGTTTCCGTGGCAGTTATCCGGGGGAATGCAGCAGCGCGCTTCGATCGCTCGGGCCCTCGCGTTCGACGCCGACATCCTGCTTATGGACGAACCTTTTGGTGCGTTGGACGAAATCGTTCGGGACCGTTTGAACGAGGAACTTTTAAACCTTTGGGCGCGTACCGAAAAAACGATCGCGTTCGTGACCCATTCGATCCCCGAGGCTGTATTCCTGTCGAC
>JAPPOI010000441.1 GCA_028818055.1 Boseongicola sp. | reverse complement strand
CTCATACACCGCGGGTGTGGTCCATGTTTCATTTCATTGAAAAATTTCCCGCGCGATGCCCAGAACAAACACATACCGAAGAGTCTTGCCGATGGCGACAAGAAGAACGAACGTCGGGAACGATACCCGCATGACGCCGGCGGCAAAGGTCAGCGGGTCCCCCACGATCGGAACCCAGGCAAACAAAAGGGACCATGTGCCATAGCGCTTGAACCAGGCGCAGGCCCGTTCGAGCTGATCTTTCTTAATCGGAAACCACCTGCGGTCCTGCCAATGAAGGCAGTATCCGCCCAACCACCAGTTTACCGCCGCGCCGAGGGTGTTGCCGATACTGGCCGCCGCCAGCAACCCCCACGGATGAAACGCGCCGGAGGCGGTCATGCCGGCGAGCAGTGCCTCGGATGAGAACGGGACGATTGTTGCCGCGAGCAAGGCACTCAGGAATAGGCCAATGTAACTTTCCACGAATCCAGCCGCCCTACGTCAAGCTCGGTATCACGGCAAAGGTTGCCCCAGACCAGCCGCCCGGAGTTGCTCAGGATCGATTCCCCGAGCGGAACAGCAGTCGGCCAAAACACCGTCAATGACGACCGCCGGAACAGATCGAACACCGAGAGCTGCGGCCCGCGCGGCGACATCTGCTTCCTTCATATCGAGGACCGTGACGTCGCACGACTTACACGCAATACCCTTTACCGTCGCAATCGCCTCTTCGCAGATGTTGCAACCCGCGCTGAACACTTCGACTTGTCGTTTGCCACTCATTACCCCGCTCCCCTTACCTCGGGCCAGTTCAAATGATTGAGACAATTATCGGGCTTCCAGGTGATGGAAGGTCAAGACCATGTATCGGCGTTTGACCTTCCACCAAGTGTAAGCAGTACGATTCTACCGAATTGATGGAGTGGGTGTATGCGGCAACACGAATTACTGCGGAATTGGCGCCCTGATTGGCGAGTGCGGCATCTTGTCGTGCTAGTGATTGCGTGTGCCGGGTCATACGCGTTCCTGGAATCCCGTCCGGAATGGTCGGAGATGCATCGTTGGAACAGGGCTGTCGGCGATATGAGCCTCGTTCTGATCGCTATCTCCATGGCGATCGGGCCGACGGCACGTCTGACCCAACGTTTCAGATTTATCGTTCCGTGGCGCAGGGAAACCGGAATCTACGGGGTGCTTTTCGCGGTTGTTCATACGGCGATCATTTTGATCGGCTGGGTGGATTGGGACATGATTCGCCTTTTCGGGTTTGAGATACATCCCAACCGGGGGATTTACGTGATGGTCCAACATGGGTTCGGATTGGCCAACAGTATTGGCATCCTTGCTCTCATCTACGGTGTGGTTCTTGCCTGCTCATCCAACGATCTGAGCCAAAAGGTCCTTGGTGGTACAGTTTGGAAATTCCTTCAGCAAAGTTCATACGTCCTCTGGATGCTGGTCATCGTCCACACAGCCTACTTTCTGTTTCTTCATTTCCTCCACTTCCACCAAAAGCTACCCGACCCGAACTGGGCGCAATGGCCGTTCGGATTTCTCGTAGGGACGGTCGCCCTGCTGCAAACAGCGGCGTTTCTCAAAATTTGGCGGGAACGGCGCCTTAAACCGCAGTCGGGCGGCTCTGTGTGAAACGACAATAGGGTCACCGCGACAGCGAAACTGACTTGATGAAGAGAGGCCAAACAATGAGTCGAATGCTGTTCTATCTGTTGTTCGCAGGGTCCTTCGTTGTTCAAAGCCAAGAAGTGGCTGCGCACCACCCGGAAACGGGAGACGATTTCCTCGAGCATTGTGACTTGGTCGATGAGGATGACGATCTAAACTTCAGTGGGATGGATGCCGGCTTGGCGGAATGCGCGACATATGTCCAAGATTTGCGTCAACGTTTGGCAAGCGTGTCCATCCGGGACGTACAGGCCTGCATCCCGGAAAGCGTGTTGGTCTACGATTTGATGACTGTCGGCGTCGACTGGCTGGAACGCAATCCCGCCGAACATCCCAATTCGGCGGATGCGTCGCTGGCGCGTGCGTTCCGCGAGGCTTGGCCTTGTCGCTAGAAAGTGGTTTTCCGGGCAGCACCGACCTCTCTTGACCTTCCACCTTCTGGAAGCTTTACAATAATTCCTCTAACCGCTGAGGAGACCTGCCGTGCGCATCGGCGAGGCGGCGGAACAAAGCCAATTGCCAACGAAAACCATTCGTTTTTACGAAAAAGAGGGATTGATCAATCCGGCTGAACGCCAGGCGAACGGCTATCGCTCCTACAGTAGTAAAGACGTTCACACGCTTCTGTTCCTGAAGCGGGCCCGAAGTCTCGGCTTCAGCCTGCAGGAATGCCGGGTACTGCTGTCGCTTTACCGGGACCGGGAGCGGTCCAGCGCGGACGTCAAGCGGATCGCCAAGCACCATCTCGCCGACATCGAACGGAAAATCGAAGAGTTGCTGGGGTTGAAGGCCGTCCTCGGTGAACTGGTCGACAAATGCCACGGGGACGATCGCCCCGACTGTCCGATCCTGGATGATCTGGCCAAGGCTGGGCATGACGGTGTCCGTCGTCGCCACACGATGCCGCGGTAGGGTCGCATGAGCGGAGGCCGAGAAATCATCCGATCTCCGGCGGCGTGGATTGGTGCGTCTACCATCGTGATCGTCGTGCTCGCCGTCTCTTTTTTTGGACCGCCAACGCCATACC
>JAPPOI010000373.1 GCA_028818055.1 Boseongicola sp. | reverse complement strand
GCCTTCAACACGAACTTGTTGAAAAGACCCTTCCCGATTGGAAAGCCAACAGAAAGGTTTTCGGCTCGGATCAGTGTGTCACTCACTCAGCGGCCTCCTTGTAGATATGACAGGCCACCGAATGGTCCCCCTCCACGCGAGACTCTTGCGGAATCTGCTGAGTGCACTCTTGCCCCACAATCTGGCTACAGCGTGTATTGAAAACGCAGCCCGATGGGCGTTCAAGCGGCGACGGAATGTCGCCTGGAACCGGGGTCAAAGGCTGATCGAGATCATCAAGCTTCGGAAGAGCCGCGATTAGTCCCTGTGTGTACGGGTGCTTGGGATTGCGGATCACTTCGCGAACTGGACCTTCTTCGATGAGACGGCCCAAGTACATGACATTCACCCGATCACAAGTTTGCGCCACGACTCCCAGGTCGTGGGTGATGAAGACAATGCCCATCTGAAATTCTGTCACCAGGTCTTTCATCAGATCGATCACCTGGGCCTGAATAGTTACATCGAGCGCAGTCGTTGGTTCATCCGCGATCAAAAGCGCCGGTTTGGTCGAAAGCGCCATGGCAATCATCGCGCGCTGGCGCATGCCACCGGAGAGCTCAAATGCGTACTGGTCGAAACGCCGCGCGGCGTCGGATATCCCGACCCGATCCAGCATCTCGACCGAGATCTCCTTCGCTTTGGCCTTGGACATCTCGGAGTGCAATTGGAGCTGTTCGACCATTTGCTTGCCGATGGTGATCGCCGGCGCAAAGGAAGCCATAGGCTCCTGAAAGATCATTGAAATTGCACCGCCCCGCACGACCTTCAGTTCGCGGGGTGTCTTGAGCGAGAGAACGTCAACTTCGCGGTCCTCGACGTGCAGAGTAATTTTCGACTCAGGGCTATAAACCGCATTGCGAGCGTTGAGATGCATGAGCGATTTGGCCGTCACGGATTTGCCAGAACCGCTTTCCCCGACCAGTCCCATCACCTCGCCTTTGCGCAGTGAAAACGACACGTCCTCGACCGCTGTAATCAGCCCTTCGTCAGTGCGGAACTGGAGAGTCAGGTTTTCTACATCGATCAGAGCGCTCATTTATTTGCCTCTGAATAGGGATCAGCGGCGTCACGCAAACCATCACCAACGAAGACGAACGCCATAACCAGCGCAATGAAGAAAATCACCGGAATGAAGTACCATTGGTAGTTCAGCATCACGTCCGCAGACGTCGCCTTTTGCAGCATGACACCAAGCGACGACACGGGGTCTTTCAATCCAAGTCCGATGAAGGAAAGCGCGGTTTCGCTCAGCACCATGTACGGGAACGAAATCACCAGATCGACGATGATGTAGCTGGTGAACGACGGCAAAAGGTGGCGACGGATGACGTGAGAAGAAGACGCGCCTGACAGCTGCGCGGCCAGTACATATTCCTGATTTCGCTCGGTCAGCAGATGGGTCCGGATACGTCGGGCAAGCGTTGGCCAACCAATGAATCCAAGGATGACGGATATGTAGAAGAACCGCGCTTCCGCCGACATTTCGGGTGGCATAAACGCCGCCACCGCCATAAAGAGCGGGATTGCCGGAACGGTTCTGACCGCGTCGGTGATCATCTGGATCACGCTGTCGATCCAGCCTCCGTAATAGCCGGACACCCCTCCTATGATCAGAGCCAAGACAAACGCGATAAACACACCGATTGTCCCCACTTGAAGCGACGTCCAGATCGCGTGCAGCGTGCGGCTAAAGATATCCTGTCCGTCCTCATCAGTGCCAAACAGGTGAATTTTCCCCTCTTCAAGGCCGAATAGGTGGCGTTGACCGGGGATAAAACCGAACAATTCATAGTCGTCCCCTTTTGGGAAAAAGACGACGTAATTGCGCTTATCCTCGTTGACCTTTGTGACCCATCTGAAATTCGTGGCCAACGAACGCTCGCGTTCCACAGCATGAATGAAAGGCCTGATCGAGCAGCCATTCTTGTCACAGAATTGCGGTATCTGAGGGGCGCCGTTGGTATAATCTTTGTTGCGTCCAGCAACGGTAGGGTCGTAGGGCGACAAGAACGGCGCAAATATCCCCGCCACGATCAAAACAATTAGTACAGTCGCCGCGACCATTGCCGCGCGCTGCTTTTTGAATCGAGCCCAGATCAGTTGGCTTTGAGACGCCGTGAAGTACGCCTCTTTCAGCTTCTGATCCTGAAGGTCGTCTGCGGTGATATCTGTTTGTTCTGTCGTCATGGTCTACCGCACAATGCTCTTACGGACGCGCGGATCGATGACCGCAAGCAAGACGTCCGTGAAGAAGTTCAGCGCCACGATGGACGCGGTCAAAAGGAAGATAATGGCACCGGCCAGCTGTTGGTCATTCGAGCGTGCCAAAGCTTCGATAAGAAGCGCGCCCGCATCTGTCATTACCAGGATCAGGGCAACGATCGGCAACTCGTTGAAAATCCGGTTCAGGTCGAAACCAAGCGAGTTGATAATCGGCCCAAGTGCGTGACGCGCAGGATAGCCCCAGAGCAGCTTGCGACCGTGCACACCTCGGGCCGCCGCCGCAGTGACGTAAAGTTTGCCTATTTCATCAGACATCAAGGCCCGCACGGTCTGCAAGGCAAACGCAGTGGCCGACCAACCCAATATGAAAATCGGAAGCCAAGCGTGTTTCAGAAGATCAACGAAACGCGCCCACGACCACGGCGCATCCCGGAATTCACTTGAGAACAGCCCGGTCAGAGTCTCGCCGAAGTAGACGGTTGCAAACAGCATGATCATCAAAGCCAGCAAGAAGTTCGGCATGGCCAGACCAAGATAACTGACGATTCTCAACGAGTTATTCAGGAATGCATTGTTGGACGCCGCAGCAATTATGCCCACCGGTATAGCGATCAAATAGGCTAGCGTCAGGGCCGCCAGACAGATCGACAGCGATAACCAGAATTTGTCGCCCAGTAGGTCGGCAATGTTTACGCGAAGGATACAACTATCACCAAACTCGCCGCGGAAGGCATTGACGATCCAGTTGCCCCATCGCTCGAGAAACGGTCGATCTAGCCCGAGACGTTTTCGTTCAGCCTCAAGCTCGTTGGCGATCTGAATGCTGGACCCTTGGGTATTCTTGAATGCGAGATAACGTTCAGCGCAGTCACCCGGCACAAGCTCCATCAATGAGAAAACGACCAGCGAAACGATCATCAACGTGATCATCGCCATTATTGCTCGAGTGCACACAAAGCGCGCGAAGTTCAGCATCGCCTTCCCCAGTTCCCCGCTTCAATCCGACTTGATCAGACTTTGTTACGCGGGGTGTCCCCCTGTGTTACCGAGGGCAGCGTATGCCGCCCCCGACAATTTCATCAAAGCAAACCGATGCTTATTCGTCCAGCCACCATTGCGTGGCCCGGTATGGATAAGTCCGGTAGTACTCGTAGCTGTGGGTCTTCGTTTCGGTGAAGTTGATCAGGTTGTTGCGATGGATCATCGGCGCAGGCGCAATGACTGTACCAATGAACAGCAACTCTTTGGTCATGTTTTCCACCATACGCGCACCAGCTTCGTTGAACGTGTCTGACCCGGCTGCTGCTGATTGAAGAACGTTGATGTCTTCCATCATTTGCTTCGCCCAGGCCGGTGGTTCAACGCCGGCAGAACCGCCTGAATCGACCCACTCAGCCCACAACATCGCGTTACGGTTACCGAAGTAGTTCTCGTAAGGCGGTACCCAAAGCTCGTTGTTGCCCAAGACGATTGCCAACGGCTGACCCTTCCGCCACATGCTGATGTCCAGCTTGTTTGACGACTGAGCCGAGCGGTATTCGTCTGGTGTCACTTCCTTGACGACCGAGTCGATACCGACATCGCGCCAATATTGTGCAACCAATTCAACCGTTTGTCCGGCGATACCCTGTGTCGAGAAGTTCATGTTCAACACAAGTTTCTGACCGTTCGGCAATTCGCGGATACCGTCACCGTCGGTGTCTGCCATGCCAAGTCCATCCAGGATTGCGTTCGCACCAGCAGGATCAAACTCGGTCGCATAGGTTTCCATTGCCGGGTCTGCAAATGCAGGCAGCGGCGAGAAACCGGTATATGCTCTTGGCGTACCTTGGCCGAAGAAACCAATCTCGTTCAGCTCTTCACGGTTGATCGCAATCGACATCGCACGACGGAATTCAATGTTGCTGAATACTTCGCGCTTTGCAGGGTCTTCATGCGTTACGTTGAATCCGAAAGCACCAATTGTGATTTCAGGCTTCAGGTGGACAGTGTAGTCACCCTTTTCCTGACTTTCCAAAAGGATCGGAGCCGACGCCAATTGAAGTGACTGGGCTTTGTAGTCGACCTCGCCGTTCACGATTTTCAGAATTCTGACTTCGTTATCGTTGATGTAAACTTCGTCCAGCTCGTTGATGTACGGCAACTGTTGGCCAGTTGGGTCAACCTGGAAGAAGTAAGGGTTCGCAACGAAGTGCCGGCCTTCTGTTGTGTCCGCAATGACGATGTGGCTTTCCAGAGTTGGATAGGTCGCCTTCGGCAGCCCTGGAACCAGGTCTGGATTTGCCAGCATTGGAGTTGGCGTATCTGTCCAATCCGAGTTGCCGTAGTAGGCTTTGATCGCGGCATAGCCGTTTTCAAATCCCAATGCTTGCGCGTTTGCATCTGCATTCGGATCCACATCGGGGTGGAATTGTCCCAGGAAGTGCTTTGGCTGGAACGGCTGCGAATAGTGTGTTGCGAAGTGCGCAATCAAACCTGGCTTCGGTGCGGGCAAGTTAAAGATGACCGTGGTCGCGTCTGGCGCTTCGATGGTCATCGCCTCACCGGCCACGGTGATGTAATCCTTCGGCGTCTCGAAGATGTTCGTGTCCAGCATCAGATTGTCATGGTAGAACACGATGTCTTCACTGGTGAATGGAGCGCCATCGGACCACTTGTGGCCTTCACGCAGCTCGATCTTCAACTGAGTGAAATCATCGTTCCACTCCCACGACTTTGCGACGTTTGGCACGATGGTTTGCAAGTCGTCCGAGTAGCGAACAAGACTGACATGGCGAACAGACAAGAAGTCCGATGTGCCGGCTTCCGTCGCATTCGACAGAACGTCAAGCTGGCCGCCATAGCTCCCGACAGCATCATATGGGATCATAACCAGCGGCTCAGCCGGAAGGCGTTCAGCCAACGAAGGCAGGTCGCCGTTACCCTGGATGCGGGCGTTAAGAGCTGCCGCATCAGGGTTGCCCGAAAATTCCATCGAACAACCGGCCGCGGCTTCGAACTCAGCCAAATCGTATTGTTGTGGATAAGCGCCGGGCGCCACGCCGCCCATATCGGCCACTGTAATTGCTGGGCAATTGGCGAATGCCATGCCCGGCAAAACAATCGTTGCCACGCCTGATAAAAGAATGCGTTTCATATTCTCTCCCGTTGGTTTGATGAGGCGCGAGCTAATGTCGCGCTCTTTCTTTTTCGCGTCTGAAAGTTTGGCAGAGCTTCACGGCGACACCCGAAAAACCGAGGTCCATGAGACCGCCTCAAGTCGCGACAAATCCCAGAACTAGTCTTTTAACCCCTCTATTGAATGAACTGACCACGATAAGTCGTGCAGGGAATCGCACCTCTTGGTGACAGCAGCGTGACAACTGAGATTCTTGATTCACGCGCCCCCACTCATCCAGTTCTTCGTTTAACGCCCCCGTCGGTCACCATTGTTTTCGCAAAGGTGCTTTCGGGGTTCACCATGCGATGGCAGAGCATTTTTCTCGATAAATCAAGACAAATGTCGGAACCTTGGGGCAAAGCCGAGATATCCCGGCTCTCTCCATCCACCGTCATATCAAATGCAATCTGAGGAAGATCACCGCCAAAGTGTACCAGTCTGTGATGGTCTGTACGAAGCACAGAAAGGCACGCCTCAGAGGCATCAATATCTAGACTTTTCTGAATGTCCGTTGGGTTTACGGGGTTGCCAAAGTCATGCTCCGAAAAGGTAATTTCTTTGCCGCCTTCCCCAGATTCAATGGCTTGGCGCAAGCTGACACCATTCATCGAGTCCGGGCGGTTTTGTCCAACCAAATCAAGGATGGTTGGAGCCACGTCAATTGACTCAGTCATAGCCTCGATCCGCCTTGGTGGGCATTCAGGCGCCCGAATCAAAAGCGGCACGTGGAACGCCGCATCGTGAAATGTCCCCTTGCCCCAAAGCCCAAAGTCACCAAGCATCTCACCATGATCGGCCGTCACAACCAGAACCGTGTTTTCCCACTGACCGCTCGTTTTCAGCCAGCTCACGACCCGTCCTATGTGATGATCGACTTCGGCGGCCAATCCGAGGTAAAGCGCACGGAGTTTGTCGATGTTCTCCGGCGAAGCCTCTACGTGATCGAACCCTTCGACAGTTGACGAGAGACGGCGCGTGGATATCGCAGCATCTACGAAAGGATGCAGCTTGTTGTCATCAGATTTGTACGGTGCCCGAATAGTCTGTGACGCATACATGGTGTTGTACGGAGCCGGAGCCACAAATGGCGGGTGGGGTCGAACGTAGGTCAGAGTGGCAAACCAACCCGCGCTTTGGGTTTCCATATGGTCAAGAAAACGATCGGTCAGATAGGCCGTATCACTATCTTCGGCGCGATATCTGGCGGGTGCGTCGATGCTATCGCCATCCGGCACATAAAGATCCATGCCACCGGGCACGTCGTACCCTTTTGACCGAAGATGTTCTCGCCAGTCACCGTCATCAGACTCCTGTCGCTGACGCACCACCTCTGTGAACCCAGGCAACAGTTCTTCGTAGCTCGTTAGACGAGGATCGTTCTCATCGAGGACCCGTGGGTCTTGGGTGACATCAGTGTATCCGAACAGCAATGGATCGTATCCCGCGCTTCGCATCTCACGGGCCAAGTTGGGCGTATCATGGCGCAACGGTGTACCATTTCGCACCGCCCTGTGGTTCATGGCGTACTGGCCTGTGAATAGCGAAACCCTTGATGGACCACACGGCGTCACCACAGTATAATGTCTCGAGAACGAACAGGACTCTGCTGCCAAGGCGCTCAAATTCTGAAGATCAGCTGTTTTTGCCAAAGCGCCATTCAACAAGTCGGCGCGAAACTGATCGATCACGATCAACAAAACGTTTGGACGATTGGGCATGTGCAACCTTGGCTTTAGTCGATCGCTGCGTTGTCCATCGTTCAGTGAAAGAACAATTTATTCAAGCCATGGATTTCAAGAACGCTCGGATTACTGCAACGTCTCGCCGTGCCGTTAAACTCACGAGCGTCTCTGACATCCCGAGATCAACGTTTGTCAGATTTAGTTTTCGAAGGCGCGCATCATGTCCAAACTCGGCTTCGGAAAGAAAACCAATGCCCGCACCGGTGGCGACGACTTCGCGCATCGCCTCGCGCCCTTCAACTTGAATGGACGGCTCCAAGACCACGCCTTTGTTTTTCGCTGCCGCCTCGATGCGGGCGCGTGTGCGCGAGCCGGGTTCGCGGAAGATCAAAGGCCAGCGTGTAAGCCCTTCAAATTCAATTTCCGTCAAATTGCCCGGGATCATCCCCCGCGCCGCAATAGCAACAATCGGTGTGCGACCGAGTTCAATGCGGTCCAGATCCGAGCCTTTATCGAGATTGCCAACAACACCGATTTCGGCCTCGTACCTACGAAGTCGGTCAAGAACTTCCTGGGTATTACCGGTCCACAGCGATACCGAAACATTTGGGTGCGCGACACGGAACCGACCAATAGCTGGAGTTATGTGCACGGCAGAATCGGCAACAATTCTTAATTGGCCTGAAGGCGCGGCACGACTGCGGTCCAGATACTCAGCAATTTCACTCTCAACTTCAAAAAACTGACGGGTTAGGCGAAACAGGCCCTCTCCGGCTGCTGTAAGTTGCACGTGTCGTGTCCCGCGTTGGAACAGAAGCGTGTCATGCTCTTCCTCAAGACGAATGACTTGTTCGCTGATCGACGGCTGCGATTGATTCAATGCTTCGGCTGCCCGCGAGAAACCACCTGCGAGGGCGACGTTATGGAATGCTCTGAGTTGGGCGTAGCGCATACATAGGTAATACCTATTAATAGATAAAAATCCAAGATTTTACATATAACTTCCGTCGGTTGATAAGAGTAGCAACCAATTCGAGGAACACACCCGTGCCGCAAGACTTTCCAGACCCCGCACTTGGTGAGCCATTCCTTCTCACGCCCGGCCCTCTGACGACCGCCTACGAAGTCAAAGAAGCGATGCTAAAGGACTGGGGCAGCTGGGACGAAGATTTCCGTGAAATGACGCGGAACTTGCGGACCCGGCTGCTGGCGATGATTGGCAAGGGCAGTTCCGACTATGATTGTGTCCCGATACAAGGGTCCGGATCGTATTGCGTCGAGGCCATGTTGGGTTCGTTCGTGCCAAAAGACGGCAAGGTGCTAGTGCTCGCAAATGGCGCATATGGTCTGCGCGCCGCCAAAACTCTGGAATACCTTGGTCGCGACTTGGTTCTGCTGGATAAGGGCGATTACTTGCCTCCGCGTGGAGCCGAAGTTGCGGAAATCATCGATGCTGATCCCGATATTACGCATGTGCTCGCGATCCATTGCGAGACATCATCGGGCATTCTGAACCCCATCGACGAAATCGCCCAAGCAACGCATGCCGCAGGACGCAAACTTCTGATTGATTCCATGTCGGCGTTCGGGGCTTTGCCACTTGATGTAGCCGATCTGAATTGTACCGCGTTCGTTTCGTCCGCAAACAAGTGCATCGAGGGCGTGCCAGGATTTGGCTTCGTCATTGCTCGAAAAGACGAAATCGTTGCCTGCAAGGGCAACAGCCATTCGTTGGCGCTGGATGTGTTCGCGCAGTGGGACACCATGGAGAGCACTGGCCAGTGGCGCTTCACCCCGCCCACTCACACTTTGGCAGCATTTCATAAGGCGCTCGACTTGCACGAAACCGAAGGTGGCGCGCCCGCCCGGCTGGCGCGCTACGAAAGAAACCGCGACACAGTGGTCGTGGGCCTAAGGTCTCTTGGGTTCGAAACGCTTTTGGCCGATCGTTGGTTGTCTCCGATTATCGTTACGTTCTTTTGCCCGGCTGATCCCAATTTCAGCTTCCAGGGTTTTTACGACGCAATGAAGGCTCGAGGGTTCATCATTTACCCCGGCAAACTGACCGTGGTGGACAGTTTTCGCATCGGCTGCATTGGACGGTTGGACGAACACATTATGGCTCGCGTGGTTGACGCCGCGGCCGAAGCCATCGCCGAGATGGGCGTGGCGTCGGCCGCGCCACCACAGGCTGCACTTGAAGAACGCAAGAAACTTGCCGCTTAAAGGACAACAGATGAAAGACGTTAACGCCAACGATCGCACCTATCCGGCTCCGCACACCTGCGCTATTGCGATCTGCCTTGATGGTTGCGAACCAGAATATCTGGATGTTGCAATCGCAGAAGGCCTTATGCCGAACCTAAAACGCATCCGCGAAACCGGGACCGATCGGCTGGCGCACTCAGTGATCCCTTCGTTTACCAACCCAAACAACTTGTCCATTGCCACCGGTCGACCACCGAGTGTGCACGGCATCTGTGGCAACTTTCTCTATGACCCGGAAACGGGCGAAGAAGTCATGATGAACGACGTGCGCTTTCTGCGGGCACCGACCATCTTCTCGAAGTTCTACGAGTCGGGCGCTCGCGTCGCCATGGTTACCGCCAAAGACAAGTTGCGTGCTCTGCTTGGTTCTGGCCTGAAATTTGATGAGAACCGGGCAATTGCATTTTCATCGGAACGGTCCGGTGACACGACGGTTGCCGAACACGGTATCGATAAAGCCAGCGACTGGTTGGGCATGCCAGTGCCTGAAGTATACTCAGCCGAGCTGTCAGAATTCGTTTTCGCGGCCGGTGTAAAGTTGCTGCGCGAGTGGAAGCCGGATGTCATGTATCTATCAACAACTGATTACATTCAGCACAAGTTCGCCCCGCACGAAAAGGGGGCCAAGGACTTCTACGCCATGTTCGACCGGTATCTGGGCGAACTGGATTCGATGGGCGCGGCGATCGTGGTCACCGCTGATCATGGAATGAAACCAAAGCACGACACAAACGGCGATCCTGCGGTAATTTACGTTCAGGACTTGATGGATAAGTGGCTTGGAGAAGCAAAAGCCCGCGTGATCCTGCCGATTACGGATCCATACGTCGTGCACCATGGTGCGCTTGGTTCATTTGCCACTGCCTATCTGCCTGACGGCGCAGATCGCGATGACGTCATCTCCCGTTTGAGAGCCTTGCCCGAGATGCTGGAAGTGACCACTCGTGAAGAAGCGGTACGCAAGTACGATCTTCCGCCTGATCGGATCGGTGACATCGTGATGATATCGACGGAAAACATGACTATCGGCACGAGCGCCGATCGACATGATCTCGACGCATTAAAAGAGCCTTTGCGAAGCCATGGCGGTCTAACCGAACAAGAGGTTCCTTTCATTGTTAACCGCGTGATTGACATGCCCGGCGCTCCGAGCTTGCGCAATTTCGACGCCTTCTTTTACGCCTGTACCGCCGCCGCTCTTGAGGAGATGCCCGCATGAACAAACAAGTGACTGACATCCGGAATGAAGGCATGCGCATCGGTGGGGAAACCGTAACGACCGATGCCGTGATCGAGGTCCGCTATCCGTATACTGACGAAGTCATTGGAACCGTTCCAGCGGGAACAGCCGAACACGCCGCGCGCGCGTTTGAAATTGCTGCAAACTACCGCTCGACGCTGACACGATACGAGCGTAGCCAAATTCTGCAAAAAACCGGCGAAATCATTGGCAAGAAGCGTGACTATCTTGCCAAATGGCTAACGCTAGAGCTTGGCATCTGTCATCAGCACGCGATCTACGAAACCAAGCGGGCACAAGACGTCTACCAATTCGCCGCCGCAGAGACGATGAAAGACGATGGCGAGATCTTTTCATGCGATCTCACCCACAATGGCAAAGCCCGCAAGATATTCACCACCCGTGAACCTGTCCGGGCGATTTCTGCGATCACACCCTTCAACCATCCGCTAAACATGGTCAGCCATAAAATCGCGCCATCGATCGCGACGAACAATTGTATGGTTTGCAAACCGACCGAGCTGACTCCGCTTACGGCAATTACTTTGGCCGACATTCTCTACGAAGCCGGTCTGCCACCGGAGATGTTCCAGATCGTTACAGGAATGCCCGATGCGATCGGCGATGAGATGGTGACGAACGAGCACATCGATATCGTAACGTTCACTGGCGGTGTCCCGGTCGGCAAAATCATCGCCGACAAAGCCGCGTACAAACGCACTGCATTGGAGCTTGGCGGGAACGATCCGCTTATCGTTTGCAACGATCTGTCTGGTGCTGATCTCGATAAAGCCGCAACAATTGCGGTTGCTGGAGCGACAGGCAATTCGGGCCAGCGCTGCACGGCTATCAAACGGATACTTGTTCAAGAAAGCGTCGCTGACGAATTCGTTCCGCTGGTGGTCGAGAAAGCCAAGAAGATCAAATTCGGCGACCCACAAGACCCTGAAACCGAGCTTGGCTGTGTGATCCATGCGCCCGCTGCCGAACTGTTTGAAAAGCGCGTTCTCATGGCCGCCGATCAAGGCGCAAAGATCCTGTACCATCCTGAACGCAAGGGCGCCCTTTTGCCGCCAATCGTCGTCGATCATGTGCCGCACGACAGCGAACTCGTGATGGAAGAAACATTTGGCCCCATCATTCCGATCGTGCGCGTACCTGACGATGACATTGAAGTCATGAAGATATCCAATGGAACACCATTTGGCTTATCTTCAGGCGTATGCACCAATGATCTCAACCGGGCGATTTCATACATCAACGGGCTTGATGTCGGCACGTGCAATATCTGGGAACAGCCCGGCTACAGAATTGAAATGTCACCATTCGGAGGCATCAAGGACTCGGGTAACGGGGTGAAAGAAGGCGTCATTGAAGCGATGAAATTCTTCACTAATGTGAAGACCTACTCGCTCCCCTGGCCATAGGTTGTGGGGTTTCACACAAAGATAGTCTGGATCAGTGATCCTCATCTCACCGAGAGCGGCACAGTCGTCGGCTCACCTTGCCGGGCGCGGCTTGAGCAAATGGTGGAACACATCAACACGTGGCATTCAGATGCTGCGTGTTGCATTGCCTCTGGTGATTTGACCGACAACGGAACAGCCGAGGAATATGCTGCCTTGTCGCAGATCCTTGCGGATCTCAGGCCGCCTTTCTTGCCTATGATTGGTAACCACGATCATCGCGAAACCCTAATGGCGGCACTGCCTCCTCCGGGCCCGGCAATGACGAACTACATGCAGTATCGCTGGGATGTCGGCGATACCGTGGTGTTATGCCTCGATACGCAAAACCCGGGACACGACAGTGGCATCTTTGATGAGATCAGGCTCGCATGGCTGGAACAAGAACTTGCAAAGTGCCGAAATTCGCAGGTGCTGGTGTTCATGCACCACCCACCCGGCGCTTTGGGTCTGGGCCCTCTTGATGAGATGCCACTCATCAATTTCGGACCGCTAATGTCCATCCTGAGTGCTGCCCCTCAAGTAGCTCACATTTTCTGTGGCCATGTGCATCGC
>JAPPOI010000450.1 GCA_028818055.1 Boseongicola sp. | reverse complement strand
CTCTTAGACACTCAATTTTTGCAATATCACTGGTTTTTGGTGGACAGGCCTTTGCGGCTTGCGAACCAGACCGGATTGATGTGCGTGGCGATTGGGGACAGGCCCAGTTCAGTGTGGAAGTAGCCGACGAACCAGCCGAGCGGTCCCAAGGTCTTATGCATCGCGAAAGTCTGGCTCGTTTTGCGTCGATGCTTTTTGTCTATGAGCGACCGCAACGCGCCGTATTCTGGATGAAAAATACGCTGATCCCTTTGGACATGATATTTGCCGACTCCAGTGGTCGTGTGACGCGCATTCCCTCCAATGCAATCCCACTGGATGAAACTTCTATCGACGGGGGCGATGGCGTCCAGTTCGTTTTGGAGATCAACGGCGGCCTAGCTGAAACACTTGGCATTTCGGTTGGCAGCGAACTGCGGCATCCTTCGATTTCCGGTGATGTTGCTTGGTCATGTTGATTGCCTTGAATCTGGTGTTGCGCCGGGTCTGACTTCCGAATAAGAGAGCGCTGTCGGGGCGTGGCGCAGTCTGGTAGCGCACCTGTTTTGGGTACAGGGGGTCGTGAGTTCGAATCTCGCCGCCCCGACCACCACAACATCTGGTAGATGATTGGCGGGGTCGGACGACTATATTTAGTGTTTGGCCGGTTGTGGCGGCACGTGATTGGCAAGCCGACGCCAAAAATTGATCGCTTCTCCAATTTCGAATTCGCTCTAAGCTCAAACGTAAATTGGCGTTGTTCCGCATTTTGCGTTCGTTGAAGTGGCCACACATTTGCGGTGGCACGTAAACGACGCTCTGTAGCCACCTGAAAAGTTTAGCGAAAACGATACCCGGTCATTCAGCTCGATTTCCGGACGCTTTTCGTAATGCCCAGACACCGGAATCACCGCTCGATATCCGAATGCGGCGTCAAACAAAAAAAGTAACAGAAATGTCAAAATACCCGTTGACGTGCCGCATCAATATGCTTCAACTTGTGCGGGCCGGTCAGAGACACACAACATGTTGTGGTCGCGGCGAAGGGACGGAAAAATCCAATCACGCTCCCCCAAGGGCGATTTGGCGAACCTGTTTTGGTACGCCCGGAGTTTTTTTGACCTCTGCCACTGGCCGGCACGAACAGAAAAACGCGCCGAATGG
This sequence comes from Boseongicola sp., assembly GCA_028818055.1. Lineage (GTDB taxonomy): Bacteria > Pseudomonadota > Alphaproteobacteria > Rhodobacterales > Rhodobacteraceae > JAPPOI01. The sequence continues at coordinate 1,553 of JAPPOI010000450.1, read as the reverse complement.
CGCAGCAGAGATCGGATACGGGGCACATGAAAATCGATCGCACGTTTACCAAGGCAGGTAAGGACGCGTACGCATCACTTGAATTCACCAAGACATCGTCAGAAATCCGGAACCCGGACGGCACGATCGTCTTTAAGCTCGACGACGTAGATGTACCGGCAAGCTGGAGCCAGGTTGCATCAGACGTCATCGCTCAAAAGTATTTCCGCAAAGCAGGCGTTGCCGCGAAGCTAAAGAAGGTCAAGGAAAAGGGTGTGCCCGAATTCCTGTGGCGGTCAGTTCCGGACGAAAAGGCGCTCGCAAAGCTACCTGAAGAAGAACGCTTCGGCGGCGAAACAAGCGCGCGTCAGGTTTTTGACCGTTTGGCGGGCGCTTGGGCCTACTGGGGCTGGAAGGGCGGTTATTTTTCTACCGAGAAAGACGCAAAAGCCTACTTCGACGAAATGCGGTTCATGCTGGCGACACAGCGCGCCGCTCCGAATTCTCCGCAGTGGTTTAACACCGGCCTTCATTGGGCCTATGGCATCGATGGCCCGAGCCAGGGACACCACTATGTCGACTACAAGACCGGAAAGCTGACGAAATCGGCTTCGGCTTATGAACACCCGCAGCCACACGCTTGCTTCATTCAATCGTGCGACGACGACTTGGTAAATGACGGCGGCATCATGGACCTGTGGGTGCGTGAAGCGCGCTTGTTCAAATATGGGTCCGGAACGGGAACGAACTTCAGCCACCTTCGTGGCGAAGGCGAAAGCTTGTCGGGCGGTGGTAAGTCGTCCGGTCTAATGGGCTTTCTGAAGATTGGCGACCGCGCCGCGGGCGCCATCAAATCAGGCGGGACAACCCGTCGAGCAGCCAAGATGGTGATCGTCGACGCTGATCACCCAGACATTGAAGACTTCATCAACTGGAAGGTCATCGAAGAGCAAAAGGTGGCATCTATCGTCGCTGGCTCGAAGATGCACGAGAAAGAGTTGAACGGCATCTTCGCGGCAATTCGCGAATTCGATGGCTCGGAAGATGGCGCTTACGATCCATCCAAGAACGATGCTTTGAAGGCAGCGATCCGGTCGGCTAAAAAGTCAGCCATTCCAGAAACTTACGTAAAACGTGTCCTGGACTATGCGCGTCAGGGTTACGCGTCGATCGAATTCCCGACCTACAACACTGATTGGGACAGCGAAGCTTATAGCAGCGTCTCGGGTCAGAACTCGAACAACTCAATTCGCGTTACCGATGCCTTCTTGCAGGCGGTTAAAGACGATGCGGATTGGGAGCTGGTGCGCCGTACTGACGGCAAGGTCGCCAAGACAATCAAGGCGCGCGAGCTTTGGGAACAAGTTGGTCACGCGGCGTGGGCTTGTGCGGACCCCGGCATCCAGTACCACGACACCGTTAACGCTTGGCACACGTGCCCAGAAGACGGCGACATTCGCGGTTCCAACCCTTGCTCTGAGTACATGTTCCTCGATGACACGGCCTGTAACCTTGCATCGATGAACCTGCTGACGTTCTACAAAGACGGTCAGTTCCAGGCGGATGAGTACGTC
>JAPPOI010000188.1 GCA_028818055.1 Boseongicola sp. | reverse complement strand
GCGAGAACTTCGCATTATGGGATGGTGATGCCGGCCACTTCCGGTGCTTCGGGTAGTTCGATCACCTCTCCGTACTTTGCCCAAACCTCTTATCTCTGGTACAGTAATACCAATGCAGTCATCTTATTTCCGCGGTCAATCCGCACCTTGATGTCGCTGTGCTTGGGCAATGCCGGCAGCATCGGTTCGTAAAGTTCCGCCGACTGCGAAATGTGCCGAAATGGTGAGAGAGCCATAGTCAAAACCGATGGAAGGATCAAAACCACGGCCGCCAGAGCGACAACCGTTAAGGGCGTGACCTGTTCCTGATACTCTTCCTCGGTTGGTCGCAGCGCCAGTATGGCCGCGGCGAATGGGATCAGCCATTTCGGATCATTCCCGAAATTCTGGTAAGTGATGTAAATGAAGCCCGGCAGCAGCAGGATCAACGCAAGTGCGGCATTCCGCTGTCCACTGCGGCTTAGGAACAAATAGGCACAAAGGCCTAGCGCGATCGCAATCATCGACGAAGGTTCTGAGATCAAACCCGTGAGGGTTACGCCCGCATATGGGCGCACCTCTGACGCTGCGACATTTGCCAAGTCGCCAACGTACCCGGTCCAAAAGCCAAACCCGAGAAAGACCGTTACACCTATCGCGACCACCGCTCCTGTAACGGCTGCAACAAGCATGGTTTGGGCGTCGCGCCGCAGGATCAATGCCAAGGCAATTCCGGGCAGCAGCGCCACAAAGAAAGTGATCTTCAGCAAAACCAGCGCGGAAAGACCAAGACCAAATAATAGGCCGTCCAACCATTTGAATCCGCGGCCGGGAACCAGTGCAAGCACGACCAAAATATACGCAATGGCCCACGCCCACCGATTGTAATGCATAGAAATGGAAAGCCCCGGCTCTGACCCACCATAGACCAGGGCCAATACGGTAATCATCGACACGGCAGCAAAAAGATATCCGGTTCGCGCCGACAAACGCGAAGATGCGGTGTACCAGATGGGAATGATCAACGCGACGGCAACCAAGAGCTGGCTGAAGAGGATCGCTGTACCGACTCCATAGCCCCCTTCAATGAACCAGAGGATGGGAAGGAATGCGAGCACTCCGATGGGTGTGACGAAGTCCTGATGAGGCTCAAGACCGCGATCCATCCTGAAAATGATATCAAGCAAATGATAGGTATCGCCTTCATGCGCTGAAATCATTAAAGCTCCGGGCCTGATAGCGACCCCGGCCATAATCACCGTTGAAACGGCTATAATTGCCAACAAAATAAGGGGATTCGGTCTACTCATTCCTCATCCTTTTTTCATTTTTTGGCCACAATAGCGGGTCATATTGATCGAGGAAATGGTCTGAAGGCAATGATTGTCGAGAATTCGGCAACGGCGCGTCAGACTGGTCACGTTATGAGGTATGGGTTGAACTCATGAATATGCAGACGTCGAACGTAATGGCGCCCCCGGCTCCGCGGTCATTGGATGGAATGAAGCTGGGCACCGTGATGATGCGCGACATTCTTTTGAAGACGATGTTCCGGATGAACTTGGACATGGTTACGGAGTTGTCGAAAGCGCTTTGCCTTCCTGTTCCGGTTACACAGGAACTTGTCGACATTGCGCGCGAACAAAAGCTGGTGGAAGCAACCGGTACGCTTCACGCCAACTCGGGCGGTGAGATGGGCTTCCAATTGACTGAAGCCGGCAAGCAGCGCGCGCTCGATGCACTGTCGCAGTCAGAATACTACGGTGCCATGCCTGTGCCACTTGAAATCTATTCAGAGCAGGTCAAGCGTCAGTCGATCCGGAACATTCAGGTGACCCGCGATCAGCTTACCGGCGCTATGGGACATCTCATTCTTCCCGATGAATTGCTGGATCACTTGGGACCTGCGGTTTCAGCTGGCCGCTCGATCCTGATGTATGGACCTCCGGGAAATGGTAAATCATCCATTTCAAATGGTATCCGTGATGCATTGGGCGACAAAATCTATATCCCGCGTGCCATTGAATATTCTGGCCAGGTGATCACCGTTTACGACCCGATTGTTCACACGGCTGCAGAAGCCCAGGAAGACGACCCCAATTCGCTGCGTCGGACGTCAAATCGCTTCGACACACGCTATGTGCTTTGCGACCGGCCGACCGTGATCACCGGTGGTGAATTGTCGCTGTCGATGCTCGACCTCGTCTACAACCCGACCGCACGGACATATCAGGCACCTTTGCAGCTGAAATCTTCCGGCGGTGTTTTCATCGTGGACGACCTTGGCCGTCAGGAAGAACCGCCTCAGGCACTTGTGAACCGTTGGATCGTGCCACTTGAAGAGAACAAGGATATCCTTGCGCTGCAATCGGGTGAGAAATTTGAAGTACCGTTCGACACGCTGGTGATTTTCTCGACCAACTTCCACCCGAACGAGATTTTCGACAAAGCGGCCTTGCGTCGTATCTTCTTCAAAATCAAAATCGATGGCCCTGACCAGGAAGATTATCTGAAAATCTTCGCGATGGTCGCGCGGAAACGGAAAATGCCACTTGATGAAGACACGCTCGTCTATCTTATCAAGAACAAATACCCAACCATCGACAACATCTATGCGAACTATCAACCGATCTTCCTGATCGATCAGATGATTTCGATCTGCGAGTTTGAAGGTATTCCTTATCAAATGTCGCCAGAACTGATCGACCGGGCTTGGGCAAATATGTTCGTCAAAGAAGAGAAGATCGTCCACTGATCACGGTTTCACCGCGCTTTTGCGCGGCGACCGACCGGGGGAGTTCCACTCCCCCGGAACCCCCCAGGGAGTATTTCAGCCAGAAAGAATGGAAGGCGCCCCAACATCAGGACGCCTTCACCGAGAAAGGGTTTTCTCTCTGGGCGGCCATTGGCGCTCCCGCCTGTACCGCGACTACAATTTGACTCAAACTTTCTTTCTTTCTGGTTAAAATACTCCGGGGAGCACGAGGGGCTGGCCCCTCGTTGGCTGGACACTTCCTGATGGTATTACCCACAGAATTTCACTCATGGTTTTCCAGTAAGGGCTGGAGCCCGCATCCCCACCAACTTAATGTCGTTGATCGCGCTTTTGAGCCGTCATTGCTGATGATTGCCCCCACCGGAGGTGGCAAGACATTGTCGGGCTTCTTGCCCACTCTGATCGAGTTGTCCTCGGGTGATCATCAGGGGCTACACACCCTCTACGTTTCTCCATTGAAAGCCCTGGCTGCAGACATCAAGCGCAATCTTGGAACACCCATTGCAGACATGAGACTTCCAATCCGCGTCGAGGACAGAACCGGCGACACCTCGGCCACGCAGAAAAAACGACAACGCGCCGATCCACCCCACATAGTGCTGACAACTCCGGAAAGGATCGCGTTGTTGCTGACTTACGAAGATGCGCCGCGCATGTTCGCGGGATTGAGCCGGGTGGTGGTCGACGAAATTCACGCGCTTGCCGAATCCAAACGGGGCGACCAACTGATGCTGTGTCTCGCCGAACTGCAGGCAATGTGCCCGGACCTTCGGCGGATCGGACTTTCGGCGACTGTCGAAGACCCAGACAGCATCGCGCATATCTTGGCGAAGCATCCCGACCCCTGCCCTATCCTTTATGCTGACCCTGGACCAAAGCCAGACATCGCCATGTTGGACACCACCGAACTGCCTCCATGGTCTGGTGGCGGTGGCAAATACGCCATTCCACGGGTCTTGGAAGAGGTGAAGAAACACAAAACCACGCTCATTTTCCACAATACTCGTGCACAGGCCGAGATTTTCTTCCACGAGCTTTGGCTTGCCAACGACGAAGGACTGCCGATTGGCATCCATCACGGATCACTGGCCCGCGCTCAACGCGAGAAAGTTGAAGCCGCAATGGTGCGCGGCGATCTCAGAGCAATAGTCTGTACCGGGACCCTGGACCTGGGCATCGACTGGGGGGATGTCGATCTGATCATCCAAATCGGCGCGCCCAAGAACGTGAAGCGATTGGTGCAGCGCATCGGCAGGGCAAATCACACGTACAACGCGCCCTCCAAGGCGTTGGTCGTTCCTGCAAATCGTTTTGAGGTGGTCGAATGTGCCGCAGCTTTGGATGCCGTAAACGAAGCTGATCTGGACGGAGAGCCAAGGGGTCGTGGGCCCAAGGATGTTCTGTGTCAGCACATTCTCGTAAGGGCGTGCCGTGACCCCTTTGAGGCGGATGAGTTTTTCGAAACTGTGACGACCTGTGGTGCCTTTCACGATCTCGAACGCGAAGAATTTGATGCGTGCCTGGATATGGTGGCCACCGGTGGCTATGCGCTGCGTGCCTACGATCGCTGGCAACGACTGAAGCAGCGAAGTGATGGTTTGTGGGAGTTACGCGATCCGCGCGCGTCACAGCACATTCGCATGAACCTCGGCACCATTCAGGACACCGATACCCTTAAAGTCCGTTTGAAAAATCGCATGGGTGGCAAGCCATTAGGTGAGATCGAAGAAGGCTTTGCGGCCTCACTGACGCCGGGCGACACCTTTCTTATTGGCGGCAAGGTTGTCCGCTATGAGGGGCTGCGTGAGATGACGGTTGAAGTGACGCGCCGTGCTGAAAAACCACCCAAAATCGCGACATTCATGGGCACCAAGTTTGCCACGTCCACTCAATTGTCGTCCCGTATTCTCGATATGTTTCAGCAAGATAGCTGGCCCCAACTTCCTCAGCACACCGCTGATTGGTTGGCACTACAAAGGCGTGTGTCCAAGCTACCTTCGGCGGACAGGCTTTTGGTTGAAAGTTTCCCGCACGACGGTCGGCAACATACATGCGTTTACGGATTTGCCGGACGCAATGCGATGCAGACTTTGGGCCTTCTGGTGACCGAGCGGATGGAGAAAGCCGGGCTGGCCCCACTTGGTTTTGTATCCACCGACTACGCCGTCCTGATCTGGGGTCTGAATTCTGTACCCGACCCGGAACCGTTGTTCGAAGGGGCCAATTTACGAGACGCCTTCGAGCAGTGGCTTAGCGGGAACGCTGTCATGAAGCGTACGTTTCGTGCTTCGGCGACAATCGCAGGCTTGCTTGAGCGAAATTGGGGGCATCAGCGGCGCACCGGCCGTCAAGCCAGCTTCTCGTCTGACATATTGTACGACACTTTGCTGAAGTACGATCCTGATCACCTGATGCTGGCCATCACCCGTGATGAGGCGATGAAGGGCTTGGTCGACTTTGGCCGGATCGAAGAGATGCTAGAGCGTACTGCAGGCCAGGTTGACCATGTCATCCTCGACCGGGTGACACCTTTGGCGGCGCCACTTTTCCTTGAGCCCGGACGTGTACCGGTTATGGGCGAAGGTCGCGAACGGCTTTTGGAGCAGGAAACGGAACGGCTGATGTCAGCCGCGGGACTGGACCAAATTCCGACCGAAGGCAGGAAAAGCTGGCGGGTACCTTACTGACGACGATGTAGTGCTTGCCAATTGATGAGAAACGCGAGAAGAACGAAGCATGAACCTGACATGCGTCTTTCGCGGTGAAACCCTGTCGCCCCTTCCCTCGGGCGCCCTGCACTGGTCGGCGAAGGACATGCTGGTTGTCTCAGACCTGCATTTGGGAAAGTCAGAGCGGATGGCCCGGCGCGGCGGCGCGCTACTTCCGCCTTACGACACGACCGAGACACTGACGCGCCTGTCAGATGATATCCAACTGACGGCTCCAAAAACTGTGCTGTGTCTGGGCGATAGTTTTGACGATATTTGGGCCGCCAACGCGCTTGATGAAGAGCACCTTAGCACCATTGCGACGTTGCAAGCGGGACGCCGGTGGCTTTGGATTGAAGGCAATCATGATCCGGGACCGTTGGACGTTGGCGGCACTCATCTGGCAGAGCATCGCGAAGGTCCGCTGACATTCCGCCACATTGCATTTGAAAATTGTGAAGCCGGAGAAGTGTCCGGGCATTATCACCCAAAGGCGCGCGTACGGTCTGCGTCTCGGCCCTGTTTTTTGATGGATGATCGGAGGCTCATGCTGCCAGCCTATGGGTGCTACACAGGCGGATTGAATTGGACCACGCCCGAGTTGCGTCGGCTTTTCGACGACAGGGCCACAGCCTTTTTGACAGGCCGCAAGGTTCTCGCTGTGCCGGTCCCGCGTGCCGCATGACAGTTTCAACCGAAATCATGGACCGAGTGCGCACGTCCTTTGCGGCGCAAACCATGATGCAAACACTTGGGGCGGAGTTGGTGGAAATAGGCGCAGGAAACGTCATCATATCCGCGCCGATCTTGCCTGGCAGTCGTCAGCAACAAGGTGCGGCACACGCTGGCCTCGCGTTTTCCATTGGTGACAGCGCGGCAGGCTACTCAGCCCTTACCCTTATGCCCTTGGATCAAGAGGTCATGACGGTCGAGATGAAGATCAACCTTTTATCGCCGGGTCTTGGAGATCGACTGGTTGCCGAGGGCCGCGTCGTGAAATCCGGGCGCCGTATTACTGTCGTCCAATCTGACGTCTTTGCTGAAACCGGCGACACACGGAAACACATTGCAACACTGCAGGGCACGATGATCCCTGTTGCGCTTTAGCTTCCCGGAACCTCGAAACCACCTTCTTTATGACTGCCATCGCAAAACGGTTTATTCTTCGAGCGCCCGCACCGGCATAGAAACGCACGCGTTCCACGGTGCACGCGATGCCCTGTACCCGACGTGATCTCCAGTGCGCCACGCGCTTCAATCGGCCCGTTTTCGAATCCTGTGATCACCAGCTCTTCGCCCGCATCTTCGCCCGGAGCATCCTTGCCGGTTTCAGCAGGCTCACCAGTTGCTTCGAAGCCAGCATCAACATGGGAATAGTCGCAAAACGGTGGGTTCTTGGTTTTTCCGCAACGGCAGAGTGTTGCACGGGTCATTGCTTGACCATCAACAACGAGATTGCCGTGCAGGGCGTTCGGTCCGTTTTCCAACGTGGCCATGCGGTTGATACCGGGCGCTGCTTCTTCAGCGTGACCGTCAGTATATGCGAACGTCAAAGCGCCGGACGGACAGGTGCGCACCATCGCGGCAATTTCTTCCGCCGAGGCGGCATCCGGATCGACCCACGGTCGCCGCGACGGGTCGAACACTTGCGGCAACTTCAGAAAACAGTTTCGGGCATGGATGCATCGCTTCATATCGAAGCTGATCTCGATCTGCTCGCCGGAATACTTTTTGGCCATGTCTTCCTCCGCTGCTGATTACGTTTGGAAGAGATTAGCTTGATTCTGCGCGAAATCGAACGCCATTGGCGCTCAGGCGCTGTGCATCCAAGCGCGTTGATCCGGCACATGCAGCCTGACTCTTTCGCCAAGGCGCAGTGTGCCTTCGCGTTCGACCCACGCGGTCACACCACGACGACCCGCCGCGGCCGCCTTGAACAACTTGCCGGCCCCGGGATGCATTTCGTCGATGACTTTTGCAGGAAGATGGCAAGGCCGGTTCTGCATATCGATCGTCAGCGTTGCGCCAGATTCACCCTGAAGCCGCGATGACGGGGGAATGTGCGAAAAGTCAGGCAAGCCCTTAATCGCAATCGAGGCGCCAATCCACGATGGGTGCAGCTCACCCACACCCATTTCAGCGGCGATTGCAGCAAGCTCTTCCGTTGAGACGATAGAGAACTGTCGCGTGTTTCTTATCTCGGTGCCACGCGCATACTGACTTGTAACGCGACTGCAGGACGGGCGGGTCAAGCCGCCATGGCTTTCCGTTGCCAGTCCGGCGAACGTGATATCTATCGCGTCCAGGGGTGCCGATGCCAAAGCAGCTTCGCGATCGGCGACGTGACCAATCCAAGTGATAGCTCCATAGTGCTCCGTTGGAATGAGTGCTGGCATGATCGATCTCTTCAAAAGCCTTTGTCGAAGTGGAAGCAGCATGTTCCAGAAAAGACAATGCCCCGCCGAAGCGGGGCATCTCATCGAAATACTTGTTGATGCGATCAGGTTGGCTCGGGCTCAAGGCCATCGTCATCCGACGGTTTGGCTTTCGGCTTGGTTTTTGGAATAGCCGTAACCGACGCCGTGCCACCTGTGTCAGGCGGTGTATCTTCGTCGTCATCGCCGCGGTTCAGTGGCTCACCATTGATGACTTTGGTGATTTCGTCTCCGGTCAGCGTTTCGTATTCCAACAAACCCTGCGCCAAGTTTTCCCAACCTTCGTTTTGTTCAGTCAGGATACGCTTGGCTGTCTCATAGCCTTCGTCGATCAACTCTTTCACCTTGGAGTCGATACGTTTCTGCATCTCTTCCGAGTGGCTTTGACCGCCATTGTAGGCACCAAGATAGCTTTGTTGCTCGTTCGCGTAGTCGACCATGCCAAGTTCATCGGCAAAGCCGTACTGCGTGACCATCGCGCGGGCCATCTGGGTGGCCTGCTTGATGTCTTGCGCCGCGCCCGAGGTGACGTTTTCTTTGCCGAACTTGATCTCTTCAGCAACACGCCCACCCATCGCCATCGCGATGCGAGACGTAAACCAAGTATAACTTGCGCTGATCCGGTCACGTTCGGGTAGCGACAAAACAAGACCAAGCGCCCGCCCGCGTGGGATAATCGTAGCTTTGTGAATCGGGTCGTGCTGCGGCACGTTCAATCCAACAATGGCATGTCCCGCTTCGTGATAAGCGGTAAGCTTCTTTTCATCCTCAGACATGACCATCGAGCGCCGTTCGGCCCCCATCATGACCTTATCTTTGGCGTTCTCGAAGTCTTCCATCGTCACAAATCGACGTCCGACTCGCGCAGCCATCAGCGCGCTTTCGTTGACAAGGTTTGCCAGATCAGCGCCCGAGAAACCCGGTGTGCCGCGCGCAATGATGCGCAGATCAACGTCAGGACCAAGCGGCACCTTGCGGGCATGGACGCCAAGGATCTTTTCGCGACCTTTGATATCAGGATTTGGCACCTGGACCTGACGGTCAAAACGGCCTGGACGGAGAAGCGCCGGGTCCAAAACGTCAGGACGGTTGGTCGCCGCAACGATGATGATGCCTTCGTTTGCTTCAAAACCGTCCATCTCGACCAGAAGCTGGTTCAATGTTTGCTCACGTTCATCGTTGCCACCGCCATAGCCAACGCCACGAGAACGACCGACAGCGTCAATCTCGTCGATGAAGACAATGCAAGGCGCATTCTTCTTGGCCTGCTCGAACATGTCACGGACACGGCTTGCGCCGACACCGACAAACATTTCGACAAAATCAGAGCCCGAAATTGTGAAGAACGGCACACCAGCTTCGCCTGCGATGGCACGCGCAAGCAGCGTTTTACCTGTGCCTGGAGGGCCGACCAAAAGTGCACCCTTAGGGATCTTGCCGCCCAGTCGCGAGAACTTTTGAGGATTGCGAAGGAATTCAACAATCTCTTCAAGTTCTTCTTTAGCCTCGTCGATACCAGCGACATCGTCAAACGTGACCCGACCATGCTTTTCTGTCAGCAGCTTGGCACGTGACTTTCCGAAGCCCATCGCACCACCGCGGCCACCGCCTTGCATCCGGTTCATGAAGTAAATCCAGACACCGATCAGCAGCAGGAATGGCAAGAAGGTCATCAGGATTGTGACAAACCCTGATTGTTCTTGTGGTTCCGCCGCGAAGGCCACGTTGTTGTCGACGAGAAGCTGAGTTGTTTCCGCTCCACTGGGCTGGATAGTCACATAGTCGCGACCGTCAGCACCGCGGAAAACAATCCGCTCACCATCGATTGTAGCGTTTGAGACGTTTCCACCCTCAACACGGGCAACGAAGTCAGAGTAGCTGACAGTCGACGAGGCCATGGTGCTCTGGCCACCGGAAATCAGGTTAAACAGCGCCAGGATCAAGAGAAACAGGACGACCCAGAAGGCGATTGAGCGCGCGTTGTTCAAAGGATGCTCCTTTGGGAATTCTTATCAGGGCAGAAACGGCTGCCCTCCGACTGCCCAATTACATAGACATTGGGGCCAGATCTTCAACGGGATAACAGAAATTGTGCAAATGTACCGCGGCCCGTCGCCGAAGCTGTCCAACCGTTGGAATAACCGGCAATTGGGGCGGAAATCAGGTCATTGCCGCTCCAAATTGAAGGAGTCGCCAAAAGTGATGTTCGCGGCATGCCGGTATCGCGCCAATTTGGCACATCTTTCAGGGCATCGCCCAGCGCGCGGACCTGTAGCTGATCATTGTGCGGCCCATCCAATTTCCATCGTCCGTCCCACAGCTGATCCGAAGTGCTGTGCACTCGCTCTACAGCCTTATATTCCCGTGTTATTCTAACGGTCATCTTCGACACCAGAATGCAACATCCGTGCAGTGTGTGGTTCTTTTCGGTCGTCAGCGCAGCCTCTGCAATGTTCATCGCTTCGCGTCGTGGTGGGTATGGCTCGCCCGAGACGAACATCAAAACCTGAGACAATAGCCGGTGTTGCATTTCCGGATTGAGCAGGCGGAAAGCTGTCAGGCCAAATACCACGTCGCCTGACGGCTCCTTACAAATCTTCTGGGCAATCTCATGTGCCCGCTCACGAAGTTCGATTCCAGCAAGGCTCAGGTGGATCATCGAATGCGTGATGTTCTCAGGTGTGATGCCAAGGTCTTCCAACTGGGCGACTGCCTTTCGCGCCTTGATACGATCGAATCGATCATCGTCATTCGAGGGATCATCGATCCATTGAACGCCAAGCGATCCAAGGTAATCTTGAAGGTGTTCCCTGCGCACGCGGAGCAAGGGTCGGTCAAAACGTTGGTCGTGCCGCCAAATCCGGCTCTCCATACCGGCAAGGGCATCGACGCCCGAGGCGCGGGATAGCCGCATCAGAAAGGTTTCGGCCTGGTCGTCCATCGTATGTCCCAGACAGACGGTGTCGCACCCTTCGGTTTTTGCCCATTTCGCCAGAAGCGAATACCGGTTTTGTCGGGCCTGATCCTGAAGATTGCCTTTGCCGGTCCAGCCTTGCCACTGCAGCGTGGTATGGGGGATCCCCAGCTTCGAGCAGATTTCAGCAACCTGCGCGGCCTCCTCAGGCGCTTCCGGCCTTAGTCCATGATCGACGGTCGCCGCCACAATGGGGACCTGACCCCACGTGTGCAACAGGTGCAATAAAGCAAGACTGTCAGACCCGCCGGATACTGCGACACCGATCTTTTCGGGTTTCTCATGACCACCAAAAGCGCCGTCAATCCGGTCGACTAACCAAGCCGGTGAGGTCACGTACATCCCATGTTGGCACGTGCCGTCTGGGCTTCGATCGACGCATCAGACGAAGGGAATCGTAGTGTGACCTCTCCAAGAGTGATGCACGCCTCAGACGATTGTCCCAAACCATCCAGCGCCAATCCCAGCTTTAAGAGAGCCGTGGGCGAAGTTGGCCCATTCGGCGTTCCCGAATAACTTTCAAGGAATGCACGCGCCGCCGAGGAGGTTTGGCCAAGGTTTTGCAGAGACTCGCCTCTCATCAAGTGCGCCAAGCCAGTGAGCGGTCCCCCCTGATAGGTGTCGGTGAATCGCTGAAACTGCTGGGCGGCGGAATCGTAATCGCCGGCCTCGAAAGACGCCCGTGCGCGGTCAAAGTCTTCCCGCTCGGCTACCGCCAATTCGACGCCGCCCGTATCAATGTTGGAAGACGGTGCCGTGGCTACCGGTTGTGTCGTAGTGGGTGCAGCCGGAAGCGCACCGCCGCCAAGCGTCGAAGTGGTGCCCAACGTCGCGATATCGCAATTGGCTTCCAATTCGCACAACCGGAATTCAAGATCGCCGATCCGATTAGTGCCGTCCGAGACGATGCGATCGACCCGATTGGTCAATGCTTCACTCGCAGCAGTTAGCCGAACTATTTCGGCTTCCATTGTGTTGACGCGATCCAACGTGTTTGTGCCTGAAAGATTGGCGTTAACACCGCCGGTTGTCGAAAGCTCACGTTTCAACTTCTGAATTTCGACGTACAGAACGGTCAGCTCCTGGCGAATATCTGCCAGAGTTTGCGTTCGGTCCTGCCCAAAGGCGGGACCGGCCATCAACAGTGCTGCAACTAGGATCGCGCGCATGGGCGATGCTCCTCTATCAGATGCCCGCACCCGCCGTAATCACCGTAACGGCCCGGCGGTTTTGTGCATAGCAACTTTCTTCTGAACAAATCTCGAGTGGACGTTCCTTACCGTAGCTGATGGTTCTCAGGCGGTTCGGCGTAATACCGACAGATATCAGGTAGTTTTGGACAGCGCTGGCACGCCGCGCGCCCAGAGCCAAGTTGTAGGCGCTTGTGCCCTGCTCATCTGCATGACCTTCGATAAGTGCGGTGTATTCCACGTTTTGCATCAACCAGGCAGCCTGACCATCCAGCGTCGCCATTCCTTCGGTCGTCAATGTCGACTGATCGACGGCAAAGAGAACGCGATCCCCGACCGTCGCGCTGAAATATGCGGGCGACGTGGGGTCATTGACGCTGCCGGCCAGCCCGTCGCCCCCTAAAGCGCCGGTGCCCGAACCCGCTCCGAAGCGGTCAGCGCCTGTACAAGCTGTAAGTGCCAGAACGAGACCCAATCCCGCAGCAATTTTCATGAATGTCATTGGTTCACCTGTCTATTTTTTTGTTTCTGCCCTTGCGCCGATCTTACCACCGCGACCGGATGTTTGGAACGGCACGAATGTTTAGCCTTTTCATCGTCTTGGTCGTGGCAGCGACGGAGACCACGGAGGATCTGCAGCGGCGGCCCGCCTTTG
>JAPPOI010000097.1 GCA_028818055.1 Boseongicola sp. | reverse complement strand
GTCCAACGCCATTGGGATCAACATCGCAAAGCCCAGCGCCGCCACCAAAAGGCCGATCACGTATCCAACAGGACGCAAGTCAATCATGGGGCCGAGCCTTGTCCGCCAACGATGGGCAAGTCAACTAGAGAGCTAACGATGAGAAATGTCATTGTTTGATGCGATTTGACCGGAGAATTGTCCTCTAGCGATCTTTCGCGTCCAAGCCCAATATTTGTGTACGTCTGGCGTCGTCCAATCTTTCGGGCGTTTTCGTGAACTGCCCTTCCGACGTGAAGTATTGAGTTTGCTTGTGCGCTGCTCTGAAACGCGCCAGCGCCGCCCTAGCGAACGCGCGCATAGTCACCCAGTAAAATGCGATTCTGGAAGCGCGCACGTTCGAATAGGCCTGATCGGGAAACGCCCGCATGGCAATCGGCCCCAAAGCGTCTGGATCGTCGAGCCCGCGAACAACGACACTGCCATATGGGAAGTTCCGACTTGGATGGATGTTCAGCATTGGTGAATTGCAACACGAGGCGTACCATCTTACCGCACCACGTTTTGAAAGGCGCAAAACTTTCACCTGCTCAAAACCTTGAGTGACCGTCACCCACTCTGGCAGTGTCATGACCAGCTCTGCGCCACCCTTGCCATCAAGGTCGTTTTCTTTGTCGAAATGAAGCATCGTGCCACGGCAATACTTGCAATAGCAAACAAGCCTAGATTTACGCGCTGGTCGCACCGTCGCATTTACGGTTCCGCAATCACAGGTCCAGGTTTGTTGTTGCACTTCAATGCTCCCAATTGGCCGAACAGTACACCGACCAATTGGAAGAATGAAAGATCAGCCGACGTGAAACAACGTTTCAAAGAAACGCGGATCGAGACTGGTTGCTTCGAAGGTTTCACCCTCTGTCAAAATCGAAACGGCGTCATGGCTGTGAAGGCTTTCCTGATGGCTCGCGACCACACGAAAATCACCAACGCGAACGTCGGCCTGCAGACCTTCTGCAAACAGCCGCGCCGCATCTTCAACGAAGATTGGATTGGCCGCGTTCAGTTCTGCAAACGCCTGTTCGTCTTCACGCTTCACCATCACCTGAGTTTCAGTCGGCACGGCCAACCGGCAAATCGCAATGGCATCTTCAAACCAAAGCGTATCCGCGTCGGGATCAAGTACCATCGAAAGGCGGGCGACAGACCGCTGTGAATGAGGTGTCGCAAGCTGGCCGCGCTCGCGGCGGGCATGTTCACTCAGCTCCAATGAGCATGGGCAAGTCGAAGAATACACATAATCAAGATGCATGATGCGCTTGCGCACCCCATCCCGTTCAATCAACTCAAGCGCAATGTCATAATACTGCCAACCTGTCAGTCCCGAGCGTAGGCTTTCGACCTGAACGGGGAACGAAAAGCGCATTTGAATGCGGGCATCAAAGCTTTCCAGATCCGACTTGTAATCGTCTAACGCTGCTTCAATCACCTCGAAGCTGAAAGCCTCTTCGGCGTGGGCGTAAAACGACCGCATGATGCGGCTCATGTTGATTCCCTTTTTGTCAGCTTCAAGGCTGACAGTCCCGGTCACAGACGAATCCAATGTCCGTTCGCCACCATTTTTCATACGGAAACGGACCGGCAGTCGAAAATTCGAAATACCGACGTGCTGGATAGCGCGTTTCGCGCCTTTGATGAGCGATTCCGGACCGTTTTGAAGGTCGGGCAGCGTGGATTTATAGCGTGAATCCACCTCAAATGTATCAGGGTATGACCTTGAAAATGCAGGGTAATCTTCCGGTTCGCCGGGCAACAGCCGAGCAATTACCGGATCCAGTGTTTCAATCTCGTCATTTTCCGCCAGATTGGCCCAGGTGCGTAGAAGGTCTAACGCCTCCTTGGCTTCCGTTCTGGTCGGTTCACGGTCGAAATCTTTGGAATGGATGTTCATAGATTACTTCCTTGTCTGGAGCCCCTTAGCTAAGCCTTTTCAAGCTTATTTCCAGAGTGTTCACATTCCATTTACGCGTGAGACTAGAGATTGGTTCACTGAAAACGAACAAAAAACCTCCGCAAAATCTCACTTGGGACAGTGACGTTTGCCGCATAGCAGGCTTTAGTCAACCGTTCCGCGTCTTCCGGTTCAAAGTAACCGTGGCCTTTGTAAATTCGGATACGCTCGGCAAAAACGTCAGCATCGGCCTCTGGATGAAACTGGGTCGCGTATACGTTCGACTTGTGGCGGATCATCTGAAATGGGCATGGCCCCGATGACATCAGATGCACAGAATTGGGCGGAAGCTCCTGCAGCGCTTCCTTGTGACCCACAAAGGATTCAAAGGTGCTTGGAAGGTCGGTAAACAACGGATCACTCTCTCCATCGTTCGTGACCTGACATTCTACCGGCCCCACCGGCTCGCCAAAGCGCGCCTTTGAAACGTCACCACCCAGATAATGCGCAAGGATTCCGATGCCTGCACAGCAGCCCATAAATGGGAAGTCTCTTTCGCTGATTTCCGGCATCAGAGAAAGGATGGCTGCTTCAGCCCGCGCCTCATCAGGTGATCGAGTGGCCGGATCGTCGCTTACACAGCCCGGACCGCCGCCAAGAACAACGCCGGCAAAGTCATCCAACGACAGGTTTGCCGGTAATGGGTCGCGCTCCAGTCGAACCCTTACAGTTCGATCTTGGGAGATGTCGCCCTTCTCCAGAAACGCCCGGAACTCACTG
>JAPPOI010000319.1 GCA_028818055.1 Boseongicola sp. | reverse complement strand
TCACAAGCCAATCGACGTTGTTCCGCCTAAGCATCATCATTTCTGAGCGGACGGTAAACGGACCGCTGCCGAGAAGGAAGCGCCCATTTGGCCACGGAAATGGATCATGCTCACGATCTCGCACTCGGCAAATGATCTGGCTGTTCTTGATACCTGAGAATTCATTGAGGTCTCGACGACCCGTTCCAAGAAACACGGTCGACCCATCTTCGATGTGAGATACTGCATCTTTTGGTGCGTTCAGAAACGTCCAAGTATCGCACTCCGACGGCGACCACGCGGGGCGAAGAAACCGGACATACTCGACATTCTCAGCCTTGGCGCTTCTTGCCACACGGTGGCTCATCCTCACGGCAAATGGATGGCCAGCATCCAAGACAGCGTCAAACCCACCGCTGCTAAGCCATTCTTTAAATGGGTTTTCTCCGCCGAAACCTCCAATGCGAACTGGCCAGCCAAATGGGCGAGGCTGACGCTCGGGTCGGGCCAGCGACACAACAATGTTCAGGCCATCCTCCCGAAGAAGAGCTTGAGCAATATGATACGCCTCCTGCGTTCCTCCCAGCAACAGGAGGCGCATTACCCTCGTCCGAGGTTTTTCAAAGCGCGCGATCGATTGATTGTTAATCGCGGGTTCCCCTTTTACGAGCCACATACTCTTATTTTTTGAGAACTATATTGGAAAAATCTCGAGCGTCTACAACAACAGACAAAAATCGACTTGTTGTGCTCAAATCAGCGGATTAATCGCTACGTTATGTCGACAATCGATCAAGATAGAGCGGCCAGACGAAACGTCATGGTTTTGGTGGCGGCCCAGGCAATTTTGGGCGCGCAAATGCCAATGATATTTGTTGTCGCCGGGCTTGCTGGACAGTCGCTGGCGACAAACATCTGTTTTGCCACTTTACCAATCTCGCTCATCGTTTTGGGTTCAATGTTGACTGCAACACCGCTGTCGAACGTGATGCAGCGTTATGGGCGCAAAGTCGGTTTCTTCATTGGAGCGGCTGGTGGCAGTATCGGGGCATGCGTGAGCGCATGGGGTCTCTACACGGCCAGCTTCCCGATTTTTCTCGTCGGTTCACTTTTGACCGGTATCTATCTGTCTGCGCATGGTTTTTATCGTTTTGCCGCAACCGATATTGCATCGGATGCCTATCGCCCCAAGGCAATCAGCTATGTAATGGCCGGTGGCTTGCTTAGCGCGCTGATTGGACCACAGTTGGTTAAGCTGACAAGCGAGGCTTTTGTCATCCCCTTCCTAGGGACTTACCTTGCCGTCGTTGTTTTGAACGTTTTCGGCTCACTACTCTTCCCGCTTTTGCATGCGCCATTGCCCGCGAAAAGCGAAGGTCCGCAATCAGTTGGTCGCAGCAGGACTGAACTTCTTAAGTCCCCAACAATTGTCGTGGCGATGATATGTGCGATGGTCGCATATGCTTTGATGAATTTGGTAATGACCTCGACGCCACTGGCTGTCGTTGGTTGCGGTTTCACCACCAACAACGCGGCAGATGTGGTTTCGGGTCACGTGCTTGCGATGTTCGCCCCTTCATTTTTCACAGGACATTTAATCGTTCGCTTTGGCGCTGAACGCATTGTAGCGACTGGTTTGATCATTCTGGCTGGTGCCGGTGCAGTCGCCCTGGCAGGTGTAGATCTGATGAACTTCTTTGTGGCGCTCATCCTATTGGGCATCGGCTGGAACTTTGGATTCATTGGAGCGACAACCATGCTAACAACCGCGCATTCACCAGAAGAGCGCGGCCGTGTTCAGGGCATGAACGACATGTTTGTCTTCGGATGTGTAACGCTTGCGTCTCTCGCCTCTGGCGGTCTGATGAATTGTTCGGGTGGCGATCCGGTTCAGGGATGGACAGCAGTCAACATCGCGATGGCACCGTTCCTTGCTCTGGCCGGCGGTGCGTTGTTTTGGCTCGTTCTGAGACGGCGGGATTCAAGCCCAGCGGAGTAACCTGAAACGCTTTCGAATTGGGCTAAGTCCAAGACGACCTTCGGACACACGATTTGGATTTTGGGCCACTTGTCGCAGGACTGGCAAGGCCTGCCATGCCTCCAGAACGGCACCGCGAGCGGTTTTATCCAAGCGCTTAAGCTCTCGCATTGCACGCGCATTCTGTTCCAAGGCGGACGTGGCCAAATTACGGACAGTCTCTGGGCGACCATCGACCAAGGGAACGCGTCCTTTTGCTTCAAGTTCAGGTATTGCCTGAAGAAAACGCGCCAGCGCATTGGCGGCGCCAATCGAACGAAAGCTCGCCTCTGAGTTTTCCGGAGCCCCAAGAAGCCGCGCCGAGACCCACATCAGGCCGCCGCCTGTTTGATCCAGATATTCGTGAAAATGAGCATCGTCTTCAAAAGGGTCTTTGTAGATATCCCATCGCCGGGATTGGATGAGACGATCCAAGATCTTAGCTGCAGATGTGTCCAAAACTTCCGACAGAGTTGTTGTCACTTCATGTTTGCGCACAGGCCTTTCATCCGCGACTTCTTCAAGTGCATCGCGCCACCATTGCAGGCGCATTTCCGCGATCATCGGCTCGTCCGTCACCCAGGGTGCGCGCGCAACTTCTGCGTTGAACGCATAAATTGGAAAAAGCACACGCCGGGCTTCGACTGGCGCAGCCATAGCTGCCTGAAACCGGTCTGGATCGGCTTTCGCAACGATATCGGCGCAGGCTTGAATAC
>JAPPOI010000325.1 GCA_028818055.1 Boseongicola sp. | reverse complement strand
GCGATGTTGGCGGAAGGTCGGGGCGACAATGTTAAGGGTGTCGCGATGATCTCGCCCAACTTTCGGGTGGCGAACCCTGCCGCGGCAGTTTTGACATTTCCGGCGGCCAGGACATGGGTGCCCGCACTTTTTGGCGCTGACAGGTCGTTCGAACCCATGAATGAAGGACACGCCAAATGGTGGACAACGGCTTATCCATCAACGGCTCTCTTCCCGATGGCGGCCATAGTGAAACATGCATTCGAAGCCGATTATGCAAGCGTCGGCACACCTGCATTGTTCCTGTTCGCTGACAGCGATCAAGTCGTCGACCATCGCGCCACGCGTGAGGTTGCCTCGAAATGGGGTGGCGAGGTGACGATTGAGACGGTCGTTCCGGGAGCCGGTGACGACCCACTGCATCACGTCATCTCGGGTGACATCTTAAGCCCAGGAATGAACGACAAGACTGTCGACATTCTGCTGAATTGGATCGAAGGACTCTAAGTCGCGACTTCGTACGGAAGAGTTCCGCGGCGATTGTGATCAACCGTCAACGCGCGTTCCAGCGGTGGTACCGAACGCTGGTGACATCCTTGGCGTTCGCAGATCCGACATGATATTCCGATAGGCTCGAACGCAGAGGCATCACTCAAATCCAGCCCGTCGGAGTAGACAAACTGATCGGCGTGGCTGATCTCGCAGCCAAGCCCGATGGCGTACCGCCTGACGGGTGCGCGATATGCACCTCCCCCTTGAGATACTTCGCGGGCTAGGCACAGATAGCGCGCGCCATCAGGCGCTTCTGCCAACTGGCGAATGAATTGGCCGGGCGTTTCAAACGCAGAATGCACGTTCCACAAAGGGCAGGCGCCGCCATATCGTGCAAACTGAAGGCGCGTCGCTGAGTGCCGCTTAGTGATTGTCCCAGCCTGATCAACCCGGACGAAAAACACTGGAACCCCTTTTTCGCCCGGTCGTTGAAGGGTCGACAGTCGGTGCGTTACTTGTTCAAGGCTGGCCCCGAATTTGCGCGCCAGTACTTCAAGGTCATGTCGGGCGTCGCGAGCAGCCGCGATGAAGCTCGCATATGGCATCTGTGCGGCTCCAGCGAAGTAGTTCGCCATACCGATCTTTGCGATGGCGCGGGCGTCGTGGCTTTTGAAGCGTGCAAGATCAAGCGTCGCGTCCAGAAGTTCATTGTGTGCCAGAAGGGCAATCTGATGAAGCGTCTGAAATCGTCGGGTCGACAGCGGCGCGTCGGCAGACAAGGTCAAAGTCGCGGTTGCCGGGTCATAGTGGCGAACGGATTGATCGGTCGATGAAAGGCGCAGCGTGACGCCCAATTGTTCGAGAGCCGAGTTGATGACCGCATCAATCGGACCTGCATTTGAAAATCGTTCTGCAGCCCGATCAACTGCATCGATATAGTTGTCGCAATAGTGGAAAAAATCGCGCACCTCCTCCCAAGGAGACGCGCCGGGGTGAATGTCGCTTTGGCCGAGTGCCTCGTCCAGCGAGGCCAAGCGTTCATTGGATTGACTGTAGGCCTGGTGAAGCGCCAGGAATGCATGCGCAAACCCGGGAGCGTTTGATGCAATTAACCGCAAGTCCGCGAGCGGCGGGGTGGTGTCCTCAAAAACTGGATCAGCAAATGCTTCGCGAAGGTCGCTCACCATGCGTTCACCATCGCCGACAGCCAGCTCGTTCACATCGAAACCAAACTCCTGAACCAGCGCCAGAATGACCGCAGAACTGACTGGCCGGTTGTTGTTCTCCATTTGGTTCAGGTAGGGCAGGGAAATGCCAAGCCGCTCAGCAAACGCCCTTTGGGTCAGTCCTTGTCGCATACGGACTTCCCTAAGTTTCGCACCAGCATATAGCTTTTGGGTTGGCATGTTTGCAGACCTTCATTTGCAGATTTGCAATCAACCTGCACAGAACCTGCGGCCTAATCAAGCGCTAGGCGTCTGCGATCTGACGCTCCCGGATCACGACATATAGAATTGAGATCAGGCCCAAAGCTGCGCTTCCTACCATCAGGAGAAGAAGCGGAAGGTCCGTTTGACCTAGCTCCAGAACAATTCCGGCCAAAACCGAAAAGGCAGCGCCGCCACCAACCATAATTGCTCCGCCAAGTCCCGACGCAGTGCCTGCAAGGTGCGGCCGCACCGACAACATTCCAGCACTGGCGTTCGGAATGACCATGCCATTGCCCAGGCCGATCGATGTGCAGGCCGCAAAAAACAGAACTGCCGATCCGAAGCCGGCAAAAGTTGCCAATGCACCGGCTGCCAGCCCGACAAACGTTACAGCGGTGCCAATAATGACCATCCGGTTGACGCCGGCCCGTGTCGAAAAGCGACCTGAAATTCCGTTACCAATTGCATAGCCGATTGGTGGTGCGCCAAAGCCAACACCCGACCAAAACGAGGAAAGCCCATAGATGTCGGACGCTACTTTTGGACCGCCGCCCAAGAATGCAAAGAAAGTTCCGCTTCCGAAGGCGGCAGCAAATACATAGCCCCAGAACCGTCGTGATTTCAGCAATTCGGGATAGTCTCGCACTTGCTCCATAAAGCTGCGCGGCTCGCCTCTAACCGTTTCGCCTTGGTCGAAAAAACAAACGACGAAAGCGCCGACGCCAGCGACGGCAAGCAAGACAAAGGTCGCCTGCCAATTGAATAACTGATCGAGAATACCGCCGATTGTCGGTGCAACCATCGGAACCAATGCCATGCCC
>JAPPOI010000456.1:5687-12787 GCA_028818055.1 Boseongicola sp. | reverse complement strand
TCTTGTCGGCATCCTATCGGATCTGATGTACGTCTTTGTCGACCCTCGGATCGACTTCGAGCGACGGGAGGTCTGACGCATGGCGATGCCTGACGTGCAAGATACGCCCAAGCCCGAGGAAGCGCCGGAGAATCCGTCGGAAGATCGCAAGCGTCCTTGGCTTTCGCCACTGAATCAGCGGCGTTGGCGCAACTTCAAGCGGAACCGTCGAGCTTATTGGTCGCTGATCATCTTTGGCATCCTGTTCGGCCTCAGCCTGTTTGCTGAATTCCTTGCGAACGAACGGCCTTTGGTCATCAACTATCGCGGCGACTATTACTTCCCGATTGTATCCTTCCATGCCGAGACAGACTTTGGCGGCGAATTCAGGACTGAAGCCAAATATCTAGATATCGAAGTCGATTGCTTGATCCGCACAGGTGGTTTGGCGGACGCTTGCTTTGACGATCCCGAAGGAACGCTGGACCAAGCGGAAACTGGCGTTGTCGACGGAGAAGAAATTCAAGTGGGTTGGATGATATGGCCGCCCGTCAAATACCACTTCAAAACGATTGTTGATAAACCTGGACCGGCGCCTGGCCCGCCGGATGGACAAAACTTTCTTGGCACAGACGACACCAAACGCGACGTGATGGCACGCGTGATCTACGGTTTCCGATTATCCATTTTGTTCACGCTGATTGTTACGATTTGTGCGTCAGTCGTTGGCGTTATGGCTGGAGCCGTTCAGGGCTACTTCGGCGGGTGGCTGGATCTGATCTTCCAACGTTTACTTGAAATATGGGGCTCCACGCCGTCGCTTTATGTCATCATCATCATGTTCGCCATTTTCGGCCGCAGTTTCTGGATGCTGGTCTTTCTGACGGTCCTCTTCGGCTGGCCTGCTCTGGTGGGTGTGGTCCGTGCTGAATTCCTGCGCGCTCGCAACTTCGAATATGTCCGTGCAGCCCGCGCGCTCGGCGTCTCCAACTCCACAATAATGTTCCGTCACATGCTGCCGAACGCAATGGTGGCCACGCTCACGCTCCTGCCATTCATCATCACGGGCACAATTGGTGGTCTCGCGAGTCTCGACTTCCTGGGCTACGGCCTGCCATCTTCAGCGCCTTCGCTCGGAGAGCTTACGCTTCAAGCGAAACAGAACTTGCAAGCGCCCTGGCTCGCTTTCACCGCGTTCTTCACTTTCGCCATCATGTTGTCTCTTCTGGTTTTCATTTTCGAAGGGGTGCGCGACGCCTTTGACCCAAGAAAGACGTTCCAATGATCTTCTTTCTGGCAGAAATACTCAGGGGGTCCGGGGGCAGAGCCCCCGGTCGGTCGCTGCCAAAGGCAGCGAAATCATGACAGAAACAATGCTGACAGTCTCTGATCTGAACGTTCGCTTTCGGCAGGATGGCGCGATCACGCATGCCGTGAAGGGCGTGAGTTTCGATCTGAAAAAAGGTGAAACGCTCGCTCTCGTTGGCGAAAGCGGCTCCGGAAAATCGGTGACGGCACTTTCGACGGTCTCACTTCTGGCCGACAGTGCAGAGATCTCAGGTTCGATCAATTACCTTGGCGCAGAGATGGTGAACGCGGACGAAGCTGAGCTTCGGCGGGTCCGCGGCAATGACATCAGTTTCATTTTCCAAGAGCCGATGACCTCGCTCAATCCCCTGCATACGCTTGAAAAGCAGCTTCGTGAGGCTGTTGAACTCCACCAGGGCCTTCGTGGTGATGCAGCAAGGGCCCGGATCATCGAATTACTGGATCAGGGTGGGATAGGGGACGCCGAAAGCCGCCTGACCAGTTATCCACACCAGCTGTCAGGCGGCCAGCGCCAACGCGTGATGATTGCGATGGCGCTTGCCAACGGACCCGATCTTCTTGTGGCGGATGAGCCCACGACGGCGCTGGATGTCACCATTCAGGCGCAAATCCTCGAGCTATTGGCCGATCTTCAAAAGCGGCTTGGGATGTCGATGCTCTTCATCACGCATGACCTAGGGATCGTCCGAAAATTTGCCGATCGAGTTTGTGTGATGAAAGACGGTGAAATTGTCGAACGCGGCGACACGACCGAAATTTTCGCCAATCCGCAGCATCCTTACACTCAGATGCTTTTGGGTGCGGAATCCAGCGGCAAACCAGATCCGGTTCCGTCCGGTTCTGAGGTTATTGCCGAAACAGATGCGCTGCGCATTTGGTTCCCAATTCAACGTGGACTTTTGAAGCGCACCGTCGGTCATATCAAAGCCGTCAACGCGGCAACCTTGAGCGTACGCGCAGGCGAAACAGTAGGCATTGTCGGTGAAAGTGGTTCAGGCAAGACCACATTGGCGCTGGCCATCATGCGCCTGATTTCATCGGAAGGGCCGGTTTCGTTCCTTGGAAAAAATATTCAAGGATTGTCGTCTCGCGCACTTCGACCGTTGCGCGCCGACATGCAGATTGTCTTTCAAGACCCTTACGGATCGCTAAGTCCGCGCATGACGGCTGAAGAAGTCATTGCCGAGGGGTTGTCGGTACATGATGTGGATCGTGGGCGCGACCGTCGTGAAATGGTGGCGGAGATCATGGAAGAGGTCGGGCTGGATCCGGAAACCATGCACCGATACCCGCACGAGTTCTCAGGTGGGCAGCGGCAGCGGATCGCGATTGCACGTGCCATGATATTGCGCCCGAAGTTGGTGGTGTTGGATGAACCAACAAGCGCGCTGGATATGACGGTTCAAGTTCAAATCGTTGAGCTGCTTCGCGACCTTCAAAAGAAATATGGTCTCGCGTATCTGTTCATCAGTCACGATTTGAAAGTGGTTCGCGCACTGAGCCACAAAGTCATTGTTATGAAGCGCGGTGATGTTGTCGAGCAGGGCGATGCGGCGCAAATTTTCGAAAATCCCCAAACAGACTACACCCGCGAACTGATGGCTGCAGCATTCGAGGTCAAGTCAGCCAGCTAGCGATGTTTCTTGAGAGCTAGGTGATCAGGGTCGAGAAGCGACTATCCCCCGGCTCGTTCGCGAAGGCGGGCCGGATGGAAACGCGTAGGTGGCATCGATCTTGAAACCCGCGCCTTCCATGAGGCCGAGAATTTCCTTTTCTGAGAACGTGCGATGACGCCACTGCAACCAGATTATTGCGTTGCACCAATGCGGCTTCGAAACCACAAGCCTGAGACGTCCACCAGGTGCTACTAGCTTCCAGAGGTCTGAAAGAGCGGTCTCTGGGTCGGGGCAATGTTCAATGACATGAGCCGCAAGTACCTCATCAACGGGTGTCACTTGGACTTCGCCCAAAAGACCATGCGCGACATCGGGTTGAACGCCACGAGCGTTCAGCGCTTGGACCCCCCGATTTGCCATTGCCGGGCTTGGTTCAATCAACGTGAGTGAAGCCGGTTGGCCGTTCACAGCCACCCAGGCTTCGGCAAAAGCGGCTGTTCCTGCGCCAACGTCCACAACGTTGGAGTTGTCAGGCGCGGCTTGTCCGGGTTCCGTTAGAAACCCAAGGTATCCGTCGTAGTATCCCAGCGCACGCATCTTATCGCGCCATTTGCCAGCCGCCGCTTCGTAGCGCGTGTTCAAGTTTTCATGCGATGCATCCATGCGTGCAGAATGCCACGGCTTTAGCCATCAGGCCAGACGGCGCTGGCCATGCTAAGCGGCTACGGCTAGACAGGGCGCGGCTAGAAAGATGGACCGATGACAGACGCGATTCGACCGCAACCGGGCATTGAAAACATTGTGCTTTACAAGGGTGGTGAAAGCACTCTTGGCGCGCGCGACGATGTATTGAAGTTAAGCTCGAACGAAAATCCTTTTGGTGCGCCTGAAGCAGCCCAAGAGGCGTTTCGGCGTGCAAGCCTCGACCTACATCGATATCCGCCAACTGATCATCTGAGCCTGCGTACCGCCATCGCTGACGTCCATGATTTGGACGTTGATCGCATTGTTTGTGGTGTGGGCTCTGATGAAATTTTGACGCTGCTTTGTCAGGCTTATGCGGGCGAAAGTGACGAGGTCATTTATACCCAGCACGGTTTTTCGCTTTACAAAAACCTGATCCAATCGGTCGGCGCAAAACCGGTAGTGGTGCCGGAGAGAGACCGCCTTGTGGATGTCGACGCGATATTAAATGCGACATCTGATCAAACACGTATCGTGTTCCTTACCAATCCGGGCAACCCAACCGGAACGATGCTGGGTAACAACGCCCTAACCAAGCTGGTCGCGGGTCTTCCAAAGCATGTTCTTTTGGTAATGGACGGCGCTTACACCGAATATACAGATGACTTCGATGGTGGTGCATCCTTCGTCGAAGGACATGACAATGTGATCATGACCCGGACATTTTCGAAGATATATGGCCTCGGGGGATTGCGAATTGGTTGGGGCTACGGCCCGCAAGCGGTGATCGATAATCTCAACCGTATTCGCGGCCCATTCAATCTGAGTACCGCCCAACTGGATGCGGCAGAGGCCGCAATACGAGATCGCGATTGGGTGGAGACGTGCAAAGCGGACAATGCGAAGATGCGGACTTGGCTGATTGACGAGCTGGGAAAGCTCGGGATTTCAGCTGACCCTTCTTGCACGAATTTTGTCCTCGCGCGTTTTGAAAGTGAGACCTCGGCTTTCGCCTGTGATGACGTCCTGCGAGCGCATGGAATTCTGGTGCGACGGGTTGGCGGTTATGGCCTGCCAAATTGCCTCAGAATTACAGTAGGAAGCGAAGCGGATTGTCGGCGCGTAATGACGGCGGTTCGGGCGTTCGTGAATGGAGATGCTTCATGACCCAGTTGTATGATCGTGTCGCCTTGATAGGCCTTGGATTGATCGCGTCGTCGATGGCGTACGCAATGCGCGAAAAGGGCCTTGCAGGCGAAATCGTTGGAACCGCACGGTCCGCCGAGACGCGTGATATTGCGCGCGAGATCGGGTTTTGTGACGAGATATTCGATACAGCCGCTGAAGCCGTTAAAGACGCAGATTTGGTCATCTTGGCTGTGCCGGTGGGCGCAATGTCCGCCATTGCCCAAGAGATCGGGCCGCATCTGGCCGCCGGGGCCACAGTTTCAGATGTAGGCTCTGTGAAACGTGAAGTGGTCGAGGCGGTTCAACCACATCTGCCGGACCATGTTCACTTCATTCCAAGCCACCCAATTGCAGGGACTGAACACTCGGGCCCGAGGTCAGGTTTTGCTGAGCTGTTTCAAAACCGTTTCTTGTTGCTAACACCACTTGAGGGAACTGATCCCGAACAAGTGGCCAAATTAACCAGTCTTTGGACTGAGATGGGGTCGAACGTTGAGCAAATGCCGGTCGATCACCACGATCTGGTGCTGGCCGTGACAAGCCACACACCGCACTTGATTGCTTACACTATGGTAGGCGTTGCTGATGACCTTCGGCGGGTCACCGATAGCGAGGTCATAAAGTACTCCGCAGCGGGCTTTCGCGACTTTACTCGAATTGCCGCCAGCGATCCGACCATGTGGCGAGACGTATTTCTACACAACAAGGAAGCGACATTAGAAGTTTTGGGCCGCTTTACTGAGGAGCTTTTTGCCCTTCAGCGCGCCATCCGTACCGGGGATGGTGACCAACTTTTTGACTATTTCAGCCATACCCGTGCCATCCGTCGCGGTATTATCGAGGCTGGACAGGACACGTCCGCCCCTGACTTCGGTAGGATCGGAACGAAAAAATGAAACAATTCATAGCCTTAATGGCGCTGATGGCTTTGGCCGCCTGCGGCGGTGGTGCGACTACGCCATCTTCGGGGATTATCGCCGAAAAGCGAGCGCCGGTGCGAGGGCCCGGCCGTTGTGGCGTAGACCCAGCATGGACCGTTCGCGAAGTTGCGGGCGTGCGACTTTCGCAACCGGCGACAATCCGTATTGAGACCGCTCGCGCGCTTGAGCGGTGGTTAGTGAACACCGCGATCCCTGCTGTTGGTCGACGTGGTGGTGGTCTGACGGAACTAAAGGTGGTGGCGCATTACTCATGCCGCACCCGAAACAGCCGTCCGGGCGCACGACTTTCTGAGCATGCACGCGGCAACGCTATCGATATTTCTGCATTTGTCATGGCCGACGGATCACGTGTGACAGTGCTGGATGGATGGAGGTCGGGTGACAGCACCCTTCTTCGTAAACTGCATAGTGGCGCGTGTGGTCCTTTCGGAACTGTTCTGGGTCCAAATGCCGACCGACACCATCAAGACCATTTTCATTTCGACGTGGCGAACCATCGAGGGGGGCCTTACTGTCGATGAAGGCTGTGTTGTTTGGTCTGCTGACCGGTGCCGTAGTAACGGCACCAACAAACGCATATGCAGAAAGTTCCGGGTTTGTAGAAGCGAACCTGCTTTCAATCTTTTACCATGAGCTTGGACACGCGGTGATCGACATCGAAGGCGTGCCGATTTTTGGTCAGGAGGAGGACGCCGCAGATGTGTTCTCCATTCTTTTGATCCATGCATTCTTTGAATCTGAATCGGCTGAAGCACTTGCCTACGATGCGGCATTGGGATTCTGGGGCGAGGCAGAATTTGCTAAGCAAGAAGGTGTCGAACCGGCTTGGTGGGATACTCACGGACCAGACGAACAGCGTTTCTACAACACGGCATGCATATTTTATGGAGCCGATCCAGAGGCTCGGGGTGGATATGCCAAGGACCTTGGGCTGCCAGAAGATCGCGCGGAAGGCTGTGCCGAAGAGTTCGAATTGGCAATGGCAAGTTGGGGTGCCGTTCTTGATTCATTGGAAGAGCGTGGGTCTGGCAATAGCTTGGTGTTCGATGCTCCAGACGACAGCCTCACGTCTCAAATTGTTGCAGAAGAAATCGAGGCGTTAAACGCTTCGTTGTCGCTTTCGGATACACTTACGATCGTTGTTGAAAGTTGCGGCGAAGCAAATGCCTTCTATGACCCAAATGACCGTTCGATTGTCATGTGCAGCGAATTTGAGGATCACTTGAAGGTCCTCCAAGATCTTCTTTAGCGCTTTATCGAATAGTTAGGTCCGGCGCTGGTCCGATCGGGATCAGGCCCAGATAGGTAAGTCCGCCGCGAAACTCTAAGGTCGCGTCGATCGTGTCTGGCGGTCCCTTCAAAG
>JAPPOI010000456.1:0-5677 GCA_028818055.1 Boseongicola sp. | reverse complement strand
AAAGCGGCCAGAAGTTCCAATGAACGCTCGACAGATGGCGCAAATGCTTCTGGAAGTACGCCTGTCTCAACCGCCATTGTCAGCAATCTTCTCCACTCCACGGCTTTCACCGTCAGTTCCCCGGTTGGTGTCCCGGCTTCATCGACGGTCACCTTGCCGACGGCCTTGAAATTTACGTCACCCCACGCAGCGGCGAGACTGCGCAAGTCGATATCGGTGATCTGTGGGCGAGCGTCTTCGATGACGTGCCGGTCGAGCGGGCCAGTCAGGCCAACGTCGGCGTCAAAATGAAGACGCTCAATGGCGTCTGGAAGAATTCCGGCAGGATCGAGGGTGTTTTTCAGCGCTTTGGCAATTTGCAGTTCAAGAATTTCAGCTCCAATCCGATGAGCATTTTTTCGAGCCGGGACAAGTTCAGTTGCAAACCTCGCTTGTGCCATCCCTGCATCCCAGCCCTTGGAAGACGCCACCTTCAACTCATCTACGACGATTGACGACCGGTCGAGCGGCAGCGAGGGCGATGCCTGAAGGTATATCGAGCCGCGTGCCTGCGAGTTGGTGAAATCCAATGTTTGTAGCGGTGTTGAAAGTGTGTGCTCGTTGGGAAGTGCGGCGATGACCTGATTGGGACGATAAGCGAGCGACAGAATCTGCAAAAACGGGGCGGACCAGGAAACACCTGTATCAGGGTCTGCAAAGCGAACATCGGTCAAAGTTGTGTCGAAACGGTTTGGGAAACCGTTGACTTCAATATCGCCCACATCGGCCGCCCAACCATCGGCACGGCGTGTTTCAACCCAGTTGGTGAGCGACCGATCCAGGGCCGTCGATCCAAATGCCCACCAGATCATCCAGCCAAGGGCAACAACAAGAATTACAACGATCAAACGGACCATTTGGACTTTTCCCCAAAATTACACTCTCGTATTAGTGCGGACATGAACCAAGAGCCAGACACGACGCCGCGGCCCCTTTGGGTATTTGGGTATGGTTCGCTGATTTGGAACCCGGGCTTTCCGGTTGCCGAACAGCGACTGGCGACACTTGGTGGATATGCTCGGTCATTTTGCATGTCTTCAATTCATCATCGCGGAACTGTTGAGAATCCCGGTTTGGTGCTGGCGCTTGACCCGCACGAGGGTGGCAGCTGCCACGGCGTCGCCTTTCGGGTGCCGGATGCCGATGCCGATCCCACAGTTTCGTACCTTCGCGAGCGCGAACTGATTTCGTCCGCTTACGTTGAGCGAGTTCACAACATTACACTGTTAGACGGTGAAGATGTGATGGCGCTTGTTTACGTGATCGATACGGATCACGTGCAATACGTGCGCGATCTGTCGTTAGAGGATCAGGCGCAGATCATTTCGACCGCAGTAGGCGGCCGTGGCCCGAACACTGAATATTTGTGGAACACGGTGACCCATCTGCAGGAGCTTGGGATCGAAGACGCTGATTTGGCTTGGTTGGATGCCCGGGTTCGGGAATTGACGACCAACGCCTGATTTGGAACGCATGGTAAAAGGTTGGCAGGCCCGCGGGCTTCGCCTATTGTTTGCAAAAGAGAAAAAACGCACAGGACCGGGCCGCAGATGGACAAGCCAGACCGCGAGGCCGAGCAGCATTTTACACAGCCCTATCGTCAGTTTCTGACGATGCTATTGGTATTGGCTCTTGTTGGTGCGGGTGCCTACATTGCGTACCCGCAAGTTGCGCCGGTGTTCTTGGCAAACCCTTGGCTCAACGGTTTCATCGGCTTTGTCTTTGTGATCGGTGTCTTCGCATGTTTCTGGCAAGTCTTTGCGCTTGTGTCATCGGTGCGTTGGATTGAAGGGTTTGCGTCTGATCGCCCCGGGCACCAATTCACCAGCGCTCCGCGGCTTTTGGCGTCGCTTGCAACTCTTTTGCGGAAAAGGGGTGCGCAGACACAGATTGGCACGTCTTCTGCGCGATCGATCCTGGATTCGGTAGCAACGCGGATCGACGAAGCGCGAGATATCACGCGATATATCGTTAATCTTCTGATTTTCCTTGGACTTTTGGGAACATTCTACGGTCTGGCGACCACGGTTCCGGCCGTTGTCGATACAATCCGATCGCTCGCCCCTCAAGAAGGCGATACGGGCGTTGCCGTTTTCGAGCGGTTGATGTCCGGTCTCGAGGACCAGCTGGGCGGGATGGGGATTGCCTTTGCGTCGTCGCTCCTTGGACTTGCCGGATCGCTTGTGGTCGGTCTTCTTGAGCTATTCGCAAGCCACGGTCAAAACCGGTTCTATCGCGAGCTAGAAGATTGGCTCAGCACGATTACCCGGGTTGGTTTTTCGGGTGAAGAAGGCGGCAGCGTCGATGGCGGTGCGATTGCACAGTTGGCCGAGCATATGGCGTCACGACTGGACACAATGCAGGCATACTACCAGCAAGCAGTTGAGCGGCAGTCGGCTGCCGAAGATCGGCTTGGCATGCTGAGCAACTCAGTTGCACGGCTTGCGGATCGTCTGGGCGAAAGCGATCTTGGGTCTGGCACGAATGCAAACGCAGAAATGGTCGAAAGTCAGGAACGGCTTGCAGAAGCGTTGGAAGAGCTCTCTCGAAACGGAACGGGTCAGGTCGACGCTGAAAGCCGCATGCGCCTTCGTTCGATGGATGTTCAAATGCTTCGCATCTTGGAAGAGATGTCAGCAGGCCGTCAGGAAAGCCTGGGCGAGATACGTCAGGACCTATCACAACTCACCAAAGCTATAAGAGCACTGGCAAAAGATCGTGCCGGAGGCTCGGTCTAAGTCATGGCGCTGACCCGCCGATCTGTCCAGCGGATGTCAGGTTCGATCTGGCCCGGCTTCGTTGACGCGATGACTGCCTTGCTTCTGGTTTTAATGTTTGTCTTGTCGATTTTCATGATCGTGCAAGGTGTCTTGCGCGAAACGATTACGGGGCAAGAAACCGAGCTGGATCAGCTTGCCGCAGAAGTCACATCGCTTAGCCAGGCGCTTGGGCTTAGCCAACAAACCACTGCGCGATTGGAAGATGATCTTGCTACTCTGCAGTCTGAGAGCGATCTGCAGTCCGCATTAATTGCTAATCTATCTGGCCAGATTGACGAACAATCGCGTGCACTATCTGAACGCGATGCAGCGATCGCAAGTTTCGAAGAGCAAGTCGCGTCGCTCTTGTCTGAGCGTGACGCCGCCCGCGCCGAAGGTGTGGAGCTTGCCGCGACCATCGAGGACCTCGAGGCTGCCCGTGCGCAATTGATAACCGAACAGGAAGCGATGCAACTTGCGCTGGCGCAGGCGCGCGATGAAATCGATGCGCAAGAAGAGGCGGCGCGCTTGGCTGCTGCCCAACGCGAAGCGCTTGAGGCATTGACTGCGGAGCTGAGAGCCGAAGCCGAGGCACGAGAAACGTCTTTGGCGGATGCGTTGGCCGCACTGAGTGCGGCCCGAGATCAAGGCGACGAAACAGCGGAAGCCTTGGCCGCGGCCGAAGCTCTGCGTGCGCAAGCGGAAGCTGCGCAAGCATCTTTGACGGCCGAACTTGAAACAGCGGAAGCGGCTAGACTGGCAGAGTTGGCAGCAGCGGAAGCACTTCGTGCGCAACTGGCGGAGGCAGAGGGCGCCCTAACGGCCGAGGAAGAGGCCCGTTTGGCAGAGGCAGCTGCGGCAGAAGCTTTGCGTGAGCGACTGAAGAACGCGGATGCGGAGCTAACGGCAATGTCGCTTGCGTTGGAAGAGCAGCGCAAGCAGGCAGAAGAGACACTCACACTTCTTGCTGCGGCAAATTCGGTTGAGAAGGACCTGAACGACAAACTGACCCAAGCGCTTCTGGGGCTGGATGAACGAGACGCCGCGTTGGCGGCGCAAAGCGAAGCCTTGGCGCAAGAAGAGGCTGGCCGCACCGAAACAGCTGACTTGCTAAAGATTGCAGAACTGCAACGAGACGAGGCTCAGGCAGAACTGGCAACGCTCCGCGAGGAGCTATCAGCGGCGCAATCTCAACTTGCGACCCTTGGAGCGACAGCCGAAGATCGCGATCAACAATTGGCCGAGTTGACTGTCGAACGGGATGCCCTTTTGGCGCAAGTGAACGAATTGGCCGAAGACTCGGCCGATGCAGCCACTGTACGCGAACAGTTGGCAGCAGCCTTGGCAGCGAAGTTGGCGGCGGAAAATTCAGCGGCTGCAGAACTGACAAAACGCGAGCGACAGCAAGCATTGTTAGCCACTGCCCGCGATCAGCTTGCCGAGGAAGAGGCTGCGTCCGAAGAAAGCCAAAGGCAGGTTGCCGCGCTAAATGCGCAGGTCGCCGATCTTCGAGCAGAACTGGGGTCGCTCCAAACGCTGCTGGATATCGCCGCCGAGAGAGACAGTGAGGCGCAAGTCAGGATCGAGGCGCTGGGGTCGCAATTGAACACTGCCCTCGCGCGTGCGGCACAAGAATCCAAACGTGCGGAGGAAGAGGCGCTTAGGGTTGCCGAGCTTGAGGCGGCCGAAGCAGAGCGGCTGCGGATCGAGTCAGAGCGCCTGCAGTCCGAGGTTGCCGATTTGGCCGACTATCGATCCGAGTTTTTCGGCACGCTTCGGCAAGTTCTTGGCGACCGCGAAGGCGTTCAGATTGTCGGAGACCGCTTCATATTCTCGTCCGAGGTACTCTTTGAAAGCGCTTCGGCCACGCTTTCTCCAGAAGGACAAGCGCAGATCGCAAACGTTGCTGGCATCCTATCAGACGTGTCTGATCAGATCCCGCAAAGCATCGATTGGATCATTCGGGTCGATGGACATACGGATAACGTTCCGCTGTCGGGCACAGGTGAGTACGCCGACAACTGGGAGCTTAGTCAGGCGCGTGCGCTGTCCGTAGTGAAGTTTCTGACGGATGAACTTGGCTTTCCTCCCAATCGCTTGGCGGCAACCGGGTTTGGCGAGTTCCGGCCCGTTAACGCTGAAGACACGGTTGAGGCGCGCGCACAGAATCGCCGGATCGAATTGAAACTGACCGAGCGTTGAACCAAATCAGAATTCGTATGTCGGACGTTTGTTGAGCTTGGCTCAGTAGTCGTATCCCAGATATCGATTAGGAAGTTGGGCATCTTCAGGCTTGCCAATGAAATCCGCTCAAACGCCGCCGGGGCGCCAGATGCCGTCCATCATTGCAAATACCTCACTCTGTGAAAGTTCTTCATCGGTTTTTGAGAGGCGGTAGAAAAACGCTGTCACTCTTGCATTGTAAATGCAGTGCACATGCACCCTTTCGCCTTCTAACCGGTCCAAGGCATCGCAAAATTCAGAGAAATTGGCATCAATTGGGTTATCGAAGTCCACCGGAATATAGATGTAATTTATTCCAAGTGCGGCTACTGAGCCTGCCTCATCTGCCAATGCGCCGTCGTTTGAGTGCGGCCCCAGATTAACGACGTGCGAGACACCGGCGGCCTGTAAATCAACAAGCTGATCTTCGGTAGGCTGACCCGAGAGCGAGACTAGATCGGTCAAGCGCCGGTAATTTAGAATATTAGATACATCAGCCACGGCAGTTTCAATCTGGAAGCGTCAAATGAAAACAGCCCGCCGAGGGCGGGCTGCTTCGAAAGGTCTTGAAATCAGTCAGCAGTCAAAAGCGGTGGCTTCTTCTTTGAAGAAATCCGTTTCGTCTTCTGCTCGATCCGAAGATCAAGCTTCCCGTC
>JAPPOI010000293.1 GCA_028818055.1 Boseongicola sp. | reverse complement strand
AATCTCTTATGCACAGTGTCCGTTGGTTCTGTGAGCTTGTGCGAAACAGGCTGCCAGCGCACCACAACAAAGCTGAGGGGTAACTGAGGATGAATAGACTAACCAGTAATCGGTGAAACCATCCGTTGAGTAAGGCTTCCCAGCGGGTGCGATTGGACTCAAACCAACCGCGATACCTCAACCGCCGCTCTCACGAAATCCGCAAACAACGGATGCGGGGCGAAGGGTTTCGACTTAAGCTCCGGGTGGAACTGCACGCCGATGAACCAAGGGTGGTCTTTCCATTCGACGATCTCGGGGAGCCGGCCGTCGGGGGACATACCCGAAAATGTCAGCCCACATTTTTCCAGCTTGTCGCGATACTTGATGTCGACCTCGTAGCGGTGGCGGTGGCGTTCTTCGATGACGCTTTCGCCATAGACCCGGGCCACGGCTGAACCATCAAGAAGGTTTGCGGTATAGGCGCCCAGTCGCATCGTACCGCCTTTGTCATCATCGACCTTGCGCTTGGTCACATGGTTGCCCTGCACCCATTCTTTCAGGTGGTAAACCACTGGTTCAAAACGCTTTTTTCCAGCTTCATGATCGAATTCTTCTGAGCCCGCATCCTTGATGCCGGCCATGTTTCGGGCGGCTTCGATGACGGCCATTTGCATGCCCAGACAGATGCCAAGGTAGGGGATTTTCTTTTCGCGGGCGAATTGAGCAGCCTTGATCTTGCCTTCGGTGCCACGTTCGCCAAAGCCGCCGGGAACCAGAATGGCGTGGTAGTTTTCAAGGTACGGGGCGGGATCTTCGCGGTCGAAGATCTCGGCATCGATCCACTCGGCCTTGACCTTGGTGCGGTTGGCCATGCCACCGTGGGTCAGCGCCTCGGCAATGGATTTATAGGCATCTTCCAACTGCGTGTATTTGCCGACGATGGCGACTTTGACTTCGCCCTCGGCGTTGGTGACGCGATCCATCACGTCTTCCCAGCGCGCCATGTTCGGCTTGGGCGCGGGCGCGATCCCGAAGGCATCGAGCACGGCCTGATCCAGCCCAACCCGGTGATAGGCAAGCGGGGCCTCGTAAATGGACTTAAGATCATAGGCCGGGATCACGGCCTCGGGGCGCACGTTACAGAACAACGCGATTTTGGCGCGTTCCTTTTCCGGAATCTCGTGTTCGGAACGGCAGACCAGCACGTCTGGCTGAAGGCCGATCGAGCGGAGTTCCTTGACGCTGTGCTGGGTTGGCTTGGTTTTGAGTTCGTTGCTGGCGCCGAGGAACGGCAAGAGCGTCAGGTGCATGAAGATGCACTGGCCGCGCGGTTTGTCCTGGCTGAATTGGCGGATGGCTTCGAAGAAGGGCAGGCCTTCGATGTCGCCCACGGTGCCGCCGATTTCGCAAAGCATGAAGTCGACCTCATCCTCACCGATGGAGATGAAGTCCTTAATCTCGTTCGTGACGTGGGGGATGACCTGAATGGTCTTGCCGAGGTAATCGCCGCGGCGTTCTTTTTCGAGCACGTTGGAATAGATGCGGCCCGAGCTGACGGAATCGGTGCCGCGGGCGTGGACGCCGGTGAAGCGTTCGTAGTGGCCAAGGTCGAGATCGGTTTCGGCACCATCATCGGTGACAAACACTTCGCCATGCTCGAAAGGCGACATCGTGCCGGGGTCAACGTTGAGATAGGGGTCGAGTTTGCGCAGGCGGACCGAATACCCACGGGCCTGCAAAAGTGCACCCAAAGCGGCTGACGCAAGCCCCTTCCCAAGCGAAGAAACCACACCACCGGTGATGAACACAAACCTTGCCATTTTTACGGATTCTCCCCCGTGAATACCTGCTCGAACGCTGCCTGTTCGGTGGTCCGAATCCGCAGCATCACGGGATTTAACGTATAAAGGATTCGCTAGGTTTTGCCAAGGCGATGACCGCAATATCTTGCGATCATCGTGGAAAAAGTTGCGATGTCTTGTGGTTAGTCGGCCCGTGGAAGGTCGAGATCGCCGCCTGCGCTGCCACCAGGGATTGGTGGAAGCAACGAGTCACCTGTTGGAAGCTCAGGCAGTTCCGTCGACGAGCCGCCGCCCTGAACGCCGATCCGATCCAGAACAGATGCGCCAGCTGAATTCTGAGCGGCGATAATTGTCAGTGTGATCGATGTGCAGATGAAGCCAATGGCGAAAAGCCACGTCACTTTGCCAAGCGCGGTTGCAGCACCGCGGGCGCTGACAAGGCCACCTCCGCCACCGCCGCCGCCAAGTCCCAGGCCACCGCCTTCAGACCGCTGAAGCAGCACGACACCGATCAGGCAGAGCGCGAGGATCAGATGAACGATCAGAACGACGTTTTCCATGTGTGCCTATCTAGGTTGGCTTAACTGACCGGGGGTATGTATTCGAGCCAAAGCCGTCGTGCAAGGGCCTAGGCGGATTGAAAGGTCAGTCGTCGCTGTGTGCAAGTTTTGGAACATCGGATGCGCCAGCAGAGCCGCGCCCGGACAATGATGGGTTTTCCATGAAGAAGCGGTGACAGTTGAACAGCTGGGTGCCTTCCGGCGCCTCGGGCCGCTCGAACGTGCCGTCAGGGCGCAGTACCCAGCTTTGCGCGACGTCGGCCAGGTTCGCGGCCATGATCTGGCTGACGATCTGGGCTTTGACTGTGGCGTTGGTGCACTCGACCAGCGTCTCGACACGCCGGTTCAGATTTCGGCCCATCCAATCAGCGGAAGATATATAGACC
>JAPPOI010000196.1 GCA_028818055.1 Boseongicola sp. | reverse complement strand
CTCTGGCTCTGGCTCTGGCTCTGGCTCTGGCTCTGGCTCTGGCTCTGGCTCTGGAAGAGGCGACGTGACAGCTTCGGCAGCGTCAAGTGTTTCTGCCTGTTCAGCAGCGGCCTCGACGACTTCCTCTTCGCCGCCATCTTCGACAATGGCGTCCAATCCTTCACCCAGTTTGGATGACGACTTGAACAATCGATCTTTGAGTTTCGAGAAAAACGACATGGCCTCTTCCGTCTGCGCCTCTTCCACCTAATGCTTTGTATGTGCAAGTGGAAGTGCCTAACGCCCGGCGCAAAATTCAGATGTTTGTCAATGCGGTCGGAACATGGAACAAGCAACGACGATGAAACTAATACCAATCATAATCGCAATACTGGCAACACCGTCAGACGCAGGCGATCGAGCAATGAGCGCGGCCGAGTTCGAAGCGGCCGTTACCGGACGGACCTTGTCGTACGCCTTGGGTGGACGAGCTTATGGTATTGAAGAATATCTCAGAAATCGGCGTGTGCGATGGTCATTCCTAGACGGAGAATGCCACGAAGGAAGCTGGTTCCCTGACGGAGAAAACATCTGCTTCGTTTACGAGACGCTCGACAGCGCGCAATGCTGGCAGTTCTTCGATCATGCGGGCGATCTGAGTGCGGTTTTTCAGGGCGATGGCACGACAACCGAGCTTTTCGATGCGCAGGATGCTGGCGAAAAGCTGGAATGTCTGGGTCCAAAGATCGGTGTATAAAAGCTAGAACAAACTGCCTTGATCTGAGGGGTCCGAGCGCCCGGCCTTCGTTGACGACTTTTTTCCAGAGCCAACGGGAACACGACCATCGCGAAACTCGATTTCAAGTTCAGCAGCTTTTTTGGCATCTGAAGCGTCGGTAACAATCTGATCGCCGGACCGAACCACCGCATATCCACGCTGAAGCGTCGCTTGGTAGCCCAGCGTTGTTCTTAGTCTTTCAAGTTGTTGTAATTGATCAGATTTCCGATCGTGTACTTGTCGGATCAACGGCTCTAGTCTGGCAGCACGCGTCTCCAACCGTTCCCGGGCGGCGGTGACTTTTGTCCGCAGCATGGCCGGGCGAACAGCGCCTGTAAGCTGTGCGAGACTTGCCGACTTCCGTTCGGTCAATCGGATCAAAGCCTGCGGCAAAGCATCGTCCATGCGGTCCAGCCTTTGGCGAGGCTCAAACAACAACGCATCAGGCTTGGGCAATACCCGGGACAGATCACGCAACCGGTCTCGGCGACGCTCGATCATCTGTTGGCCGGCGCGCGATATGCGCGCTTCTTGCGCTTCAACCCAAGCCAAAAGCTCCAAGCGCACAGGCACTGCAAGTTCGGCGGCTGCGGTCGGCGTTGGCGCGCGTTGATCCGACACGAAGTCAATCAAGGTCGTGTCCGTTTCGTGCCCCACCGCGGAAATCAATGGAATGTCGCTGTCGGCGGCGGCGCGAGCAACTTCCTCTTCGTTAAAGCCCCAAAGGTCTTCGATTGATCCGCCGCCACGCGCAACAATAAGAAGATCAGGTCGAGGAAGCGCGCCCCCTGGTGTCAGTGCATTAAACCCGCGAATTGCGTTGGCAACTTCGGGTGCGCACCGGTCGCCCTGAACTGCAACCGGCCAAACCAAAACCTTGCGTGGGAACCTGTCGCGCAGTCGGTGCAAGATATCGCGAATGACGGCACCTTGCGGCGAGGTGATGACACCAATGATCTCGGGCAGATAAGGTATCGGCTTTTTTCGCTCGGTCGCAAAAAGACCTTCTGCCTCAAGCTTTTTCTTGCGCTTTTCCAACATGGCCATCAAGGCGCCCTCGCCCGCAACGGCCATCTCATCGACGTTCATGTTGTACTTTGACTGGGCGCCAAATGTGGTGAGGCGGCCGGTGACAACGACCTCCAACCCTTCCTCAGGTCGAACACTCAGTGTGCCGATCTGTCCCTTCCAAGTCGTGCAGGCAAGAACGTTCTTGTCGTCCTTGATGTCGTAATAGAGGTGCCCGGACCTGGCCTGAAAAACCCGTCCAACCTCGCCACGAACGCGAATTCGCCCAAACTCGCCTTCAATGACCTTTTTGACAGCGCCAGAGATTTCGGAGACTGAAAATTCCGGCGCATTGTCTCCCGGCTTGTCTTCAAAGAGGTCCATGGCTGCCCTTGCCTTGTGCTTTTCTAAGCCGAACCCTAGAACGCCTTCAAAGGAAGGTGAAGCAAGGATGCAGGCATGAACATTCTGATTTTGGGTGGCGGCGGTCGCGAACATAGTTTGGCATGGGCCGTGTTGCAGAACCCGAAATGCGACAAGCTTATAGTCGCGCCAGGAAATGCCGGTATCGCCCAGATTGCAGATTGCGCCTCGTTGAATATTGAAGACGGGGCCGCCGTTACCGCGTTTGCGGAAGAGCACAGCATTGATTTTGTAATCGTTGGCCCCGAAGCGCCATTGGCCGCAGGTGTTTCAGATGCGCTGAGAGACGCCGGCTTTCTAGTGTTCGGGCCATCACAAGCCGCAGCAGCGCTTGAAGCCTCAAAAGCCTTCACGAAAGAGGTTTGCGACGCTGCAAATGCACCCACAGCAGCATGGGCGCGGTTCACCGACGCGGCAAGTGCGAAGACCTACGTTGAAGAGCAAGGCGCACCGATCGTCGTCAAAGCTGACGGGCTCGCCGCCGGCAAAGGCGTTGTCGTGGCGATGGAGTTGCAAGAGGCACTCGACGCCATCGACGACATGTTTGGTGGAGCGTTTGGCGCAGCTGGCGCCGAAGTTGTCGTGGAAGAGTTCATGGAGGGTGAAGAGGCCTCGTTTTTCGTACTATGCGATGGAAAAAATGCCCTACCCGTCGGCACTGCTCAGGACCACAAACGTGTCGGCGAAGGCGACACAGGACCAAACACGGGCGGCATGGGTGCGTACTCACCTGCTCCTGTTCTGACCGATGACATCGCCAAGAAGACGCTGAAGGGCATCATCGAGCCAACTCTTGCCGAAATGGCACGGCGCGGCACCCCATATCAGGGCGTGCTCTACGCGGGTCTAATGATCAAAGACGACGCACCTAGGCTGGTGGAATACAACGTTCGATTTGGCGATCCGGAATGCCAGGTTTTGATGATGCGGCTAGGCGCGCAGGCCCTGGACCTTATGCAAGCCTCAGCCGAAGGTCGCCTGGACGATACACAAGTCAACTGGGCGGAAGACCATGCCATGACCGTTGTCATGGCCGCGAACGGATACCCAGGAAGCTATAGCAAAGGCAGCGAAATCAGCGGCTTGGATGCGCTTCCGGAAGATAGCTTCAATGCTGTCTTCCACGCTGGCACTTCATCTGACGGAGCCCGCATTTTAGCGAACGGCGGTCGGGTCCTGAACATTACGGCGCGGGGGCCTTCACTTAAGGATGCGCGCGATCGCGTCTATGCCGCCGTTGACCAAATCGATTGGGACGACGGATTCTGGCGAACAGATATTGGTTGGCGCGCGCTGTAAAAGAACCAGATAGTATTGGACTTGAGCCCTTGCGACACTTCCGCAATGGTCACGCTCAGGCGCAGGAGGAACGCTATGGGACTGGTCACCACACTGCCTCGGAACGAGACGGGTATAGAAACTGTCGTTGGCGTTCTGAAACAGCAGCTGGGCGAACGGCTTCAAACCAGCGAAGCAATCCGTACCCAACACGGCCATACGACCACGTGGCTCGAAAACCAGGCGCCTGACGCAGTCGCATTCGTGCAATCCACTGAAGAGGTCGCCGACATTGTCAAAGTCTGCGCGACGCACAAGGTTCCAATCATTGCGTTCGGGACCGGCTCCTCACTAGAGGGCCACGTAAATGCAGCAGCCGGGGGAATATCTATTGATCTCAGTCAGATGAATGGAATTCTTGATGTTCATCCAGAAGATTTGGACTGCGTGGTCCAGCCCGGAGTCACCCGAAAGGCGCTGAACGAATACTTGCGCGACACGGGTTTGTTTTTCCCGATCGACCCCGGAGCGGATGCTTCTCTCGGCGGGATGGCCGCAACGCGTGCCAGCGGCACGAATGCCGTTCGTTACGGAACGATGAAAGACAATATTTTGTCGCTTAAAGCCGTCATGCCAGACGGAAGCATTATCCAAACCGGACAACGTGCGAAGAAATCCTCGGCAGGTTATGACCTCACCCGGCTACTCATCGGCTCAGAGGGTACACTAGGCATCATCACGGAATTGACCCTTAAGCTCCATGGAATTCCTGAAGCCATGTCGTCAGCGACCTGTTCATTTCCCGATCTCGAATCCGCCTGCAATGCCGTGATCATGACCATCCAGATGGGGATTCCCGTTGCGCGCATCGAGCTTTTGGATGCGCTTCAAGTGAAAGCGGTGAACGGCTTTTCAAAGTTATCATTGCCTGAAGAGCCATTGTTATTGCTGGAGTTTCACGGGTCTGAAGCCAGCGTTGCTGAGCAATCAGAAAGCTTTGGGGACATCGCTGATGAGTTCGGCGGGACTGGGTTTTCCTGGACCACTTCTTCCGAAGAGCGAACAAAGCTTTGGCAAGCACGCCATGACGCTTACTGGGCATCTCTTTCGCTAAGGCCGGGCGCGGTTGGGATATCGACTGACGTCTGTGTCCCGATTTCGCGTCTTGCCGAATGTGTAGCGACGACACAGGCAAAACTCGAAGAACTAGGGATCATGGCCCCTATCGTTGGTCACGTTGGTGACGGAAACTTCCACACATTGCTGTTGATAGACATGGAAGACGAAAACGAAGTAGCGGCCGCACATGAGTTCGTGAGCTGGCTCAACGAACTTGCGATCTCCATGGAAGGCACGTGTACCGGAGAGCATGGGATCGGTCAGGGTAAGCGACGATATCTTGAAAAAGAAATCGGCGCAGGTGTGGACGTTATTAAAGCCATCAAGACTGCCATTGATCCGGACAACATCATGAACCCTGGAAAAATCATCTAGGCCTCGTCGCCGACCAAGACGTTTTCAAATGTAGACACCAGTTTTTCAACAATCCATGGCTGGACTTCTTGGTCGAAGTCCTTGAAATGATTGCTTTCTACGTGAATTTGGAACGCATCGGGATCCGAATATAGCTCGTACAGAAATACAGTGTCCTGCCCGTTGTGGCAGACATCAAAGCGATGGCAACCCGGCTCCAGCGTCAGTGAATCCCGAGCCTGCTGGCTCATTCGAACCAAGAACCGGTCAAAATCATCAGACCCGATTTTGAATGTTACACAGACTGCATACATGGAATTCTCTTTCGAACGCATTTGCTTTTGAAGATTGGTAGTGCAACGGGATCACCAATCCAAGCGCCTCTAAGGGGCCTAGAGTCGCAAAATTTCTGGCTGGTGGATACTGCGTTAAGGACTATGGTGCCGAGCAAACGAATTGGTGGACACCTTGACCGAGATAAACCTAAAACAATTGGCTGCTTTCGTCTCGGTTTCAGATCTGAAAAGCTTTCGTCGAGCTGCCGAAAAGTTAAACACCACACAGCCAAATATTTCCGCCCGCATCACAAAACTTGAAGATCAACTCGGAAAGAGGTTGTTCGACCGAGACGCGGGTTCCGTTCGGCTGACCAAAGCAGGCGAGGCGCTGCTTCCCAAGGCGCGCGCAGTGCTAGCCTCGGTCGACAGCTTCGTTTCTGAAACGGATGTCACTGAGCTTTTTGGTGGAACACTTCGGCTTGGCGTTACCGAAATGATCGTACATTCTTGGTTGAGCGCGTATCTCACTGCATTGAAATCGAAACTTCCACGCATCGATATCGACTTAACTGTCGATTATTCGGCGAACCTGACAGATGCTCTTTTCAACCGATCGATTGATCTGGCCCTGCAAAGCGCACCGTTCACGCGACAGGCGTCGGGCCGCGAAGAACTGGGAAGCTTTCCCTTTGCGTGGGTTTCCGCACCGGGTCTTCTGACGACGTCCGATAAAGTCGATCTTGCAGAAATCTCACAGCATCCCGTCCTGACGCACGGACGTGGCACTCTGCCCTATGAGCAATTGCTGGAGCATGCTTCGAATGCGGCCGGGCCGAAGTTGAGGCTGTTTCCGTCGAACAATATGTCTGCCTGTCTGCAGATGACCCGCGACGGATTGGGCGTGGCATGCCTTCCGCGGATCATGGTCGAACGCGAAGTTGAAGACAGACAGCTTGAATTTGTGGATTACAACTGGGCACCAGACCCTCTTGTGTTTGAAGCTCGTTTTGAAGCCGATATTGCACCGGAATATGTTCGTTTGGCCGCATCTCTGGCACGAGAAATTGCGATCGCGACCTAAGCTCTCGATCAATAAAAAATCATTATCAAAAATATAGAATATAATAATTGGATTATATTCTGCGCACCTCTTACGCTTCATCAACGCTTTCTAGAGGGTCCTGAGAATGGAACGTTCATCTGCGCGGCTAGGCGTCGACATTGGCGGTACTTTTACGGACGTGGTCCTTGAGACCGAGGGCCAACGCTTTTCAACGAAGGTTCTTACGACCTATTCGGCACCCGAGGATGCCATTGTTGATGGCATGCATCAGGTCTGTGCAAAGGCAAATTTGCACCCCTCAAAAATCGGCCAGATCATTCATGGCACAACCCTTGCAACCAATGCGTTGATCGAACGTCGTGGTGCAAAGACCGCGTTTATCACGACCAAAGGCTTTCGGGACGTCATTGAGATGCGGACTGAAAGCCGATTCGAACAGTACGACCTCAACCTGAAACTCCCTGATCCGCTTCTTCCTCGAAACCGCCGGTATGTCATTTCCGAGCGCATGGACGCGGACGGAAATGTGTTGATTGCACCTGATCTGATGGAGATCGAGGCCTTGGTCGATGAGCTATCCGAAGCCGGTTATGAGAGTATCGCAGTGGGTCTTTTGCATGCCTACGCAAACGACACTCACGAACGCATGGTGGCTGATGTGTTGGCCCGCAAGATGCCCGAGGCGATGGTTTCGGTGTCGTCGGAAGTTTCACCACAGATGCGCGAGTACGAACGCTTTAACACGACAATTGCCAACGCCTATATCAAGCCTTTGATGAAGTCGTATCTTGGTCGCCTAA
Organism: Boseongicola sp.; assembly: GCA_028818055.1. Taxonomy (GTDB): domain Bacteria; phylum Pseudomonadota; class Alphaproteobacteria; order Rhodobacterales; family Rhodobacteraceae; genus JAPPOI01. Next base: position 5,746 of record JAPPOI010000196.1, on the reverse strand, counting down.
GGGACCGGCTGGCGGCCGAAGGCGCTGACTGTCCTGTGTTTTTGATGCATTCCGGTGGCGGAATCATGTCGCTGGAAAACGCCGCCGAATTTCCGGTTCGATTGGTCGAAAGCGGACCTGCTGGTGGTGCGATTTTCGCCGCTGACATCGCCGCACGCCATGGACTGGATAAGGTTCTGAGTTTCGACATGGGCGGTACCACCGCCAAGATTTGCTTGATTAAGAACCAAACGCCAAAGACTGCACGTGTCTTTGAAGTGGCGCGGACCTACCGCTTCAAGAAAGGCTCGGGCATGCCAATCTCGATTCCGGTGATCGACATGGTTGAAATCGGCGCGGGCGGCGGCTCTCTGGCGCATGTAGATGCGATGAACCAGATCCGGGTGGGACCCGAGTCCGCAGGGTCTGAGCCCGGACCAGCCTGCTACGGACGCGGCGGTGACAAACCAGCCGTCACCGACGCCGATCTCATCCTTGGAAAACTTGATCCCAACAATTTTGCAGGGGGTTCAATCCCGCTTTTGCCAGATCAATCGCAAAAGGCTCTTGAGACGGTGATTGGGACGCGGCTCGATATGGATGCAATCGAAGCGGCTTGGGGGCTGGCCGAGGTCGTGGACGAAAACATGGCTAATGCCGCGCGGGTCCATGCCGTGGAAAACGGCGAAGACCTGAGCGAATACACGATGATCGCGTTTGGCGGCGCCGCCCCTCTGCATGCAGCCCGTCTTTGCTAGAAACTTGGCGTTGACCGCTGTCTGGTCCCGGAAGGTGCAGGTGTTGGTTCCGCAATTGGCTTTCTCCGTGCACCCTTCAGTTTTGAAGCAAACCGATCTGTTTTCATGCGGTTGACGGACTTCGATCCGGGAAAAATTAGTTCGCTATTTTCCGAGATGGTGGACGAAGCCACGGATTTCGTGCGTTCCTGCGATGCGCAAGCCGAGATCCTGTCAGACTTCCGGGTTTACGTGCGCTATTCGGGCCAAGGATGGGAAATCCCAATCAGCTTGTCGGCAGATCAAGCCGCCGAGCCAAATGCTGAAACGTTCAAATCGCTCTTTGAAGCAGATTACGCCAAGTTGTTTGGTCGGATCGTGGACGGCATGGAAATTGAAATCACGGTTTGGTCGGTGAATTCCTATACAAAGGTCGACGGAGCCACGAAAGTCGCCGCGACGAGCATCGATGCCGAAGCAGACAGCGACCAAACTCGGGTGTTGTTCGACCCTGCCATCGGGCAGTCCGTCAATGCAGCTGTATTGCCCAGAAATAGCGTCGCCGTCGGGATGCGGGCCGCTGGACCGGCATTGATTACCGAAGACGAGACCACGGTCGTGGTCCCTTCCAGTCGAGAAGTCATCACACTTCCAGACGGAACGCTGGACGTCCGCATAGTTGAAGCCGCAATGGCCTCAAAAGAACAAATGGAGGCCGCCAATGTCTGAGACCTCTCGCGTTGCCAGTCAGGTCATGTGGAATCGCTTGATTTCGATTGTCGAAGAACAAGCACAGGCATTGATCCGAACAGCTTTCTCAACCTCGGTGCGCGAAGCCGGTGATTTGTCGGCTGGGGTTTACAATGAAAAGGGCGAGATGCTTGCCCAAGCCGTCACCGGCACGCCTGGTCACGTGAACGCCATGGCGGACGCAGTCGCGCATTTCATTCGGCGGATTGGGCGCCAAAACATGTTCGAGGGTGATGTCTACATCACCAACGACCCATGGGAAGGAACCGGACACAAGCACGACATCACCGTCGTCACCCCATCGTTCAAAGATGGACAGCTCGTCGGGTTCTTCGCGTGTACGGCGCATGTCACAGACATCGGCGGTCGAGGGTTTGGTGCCGATGCAAATGATGTGCACGAAGAAGGTCTGTACATCCCGATCATGAAGTTCGCCGAGCGCGGTGACGTGGACCGCACGCTGTTGTCGATTGTGCGCGGAAACGTTCGTGAACCGGATCAGCTGGTGGGCGACATCTACGCGTTGGCGACATGTAACGAGATCGGCCACCGTCGGCTGATCGACATGATGGATGAGTTTGGCTTGAGCGACTTGGCCGACATTTCAAGCTTCATTCTGACGAATTCGCGAAACGCCACTCTGGATCGTATCAACGCCCTGAAGCCCGGAATTGCGGATGGACACATGCGGATCGATGGTTTTGCGACGCCGATCGATCTCAAAGTTCGGGTATCGATAGAGAAAGACCGCATTGTCAGCGATTGGGCAGGCACAAGTGGCGTCGACAAAAAGGGGATTAACGTCCCTCTCGTCTACACAAAGGCCTATACCTGCTACGCGTTGAAATGCGCGATTGCGCCCGAAATCCCGAACAACGCGGCGTCGCTCGCGCCGTTCGAAATCGTTGCGCCTGAAAACACCATCGTAAACGCTTTGCCGCCCGCCCCCGTGGCCTTGCGACATGTGATTGGCCACATGGTTCCCGACACGGTTTACGACGCTCTGGACCAACTTTTGCCGGGTCTGGTACCTGCCGAAGGTGCCGGCTGTCTTTGCAATTTTCAGCTGTCGTTGCGTCCTAGAACTGATGAAGTTGCACCGCCCGATGCTCGGCGATCAGAGGTTTTAACGTTTAACTCAGGTGGCAGCGGCGCTCGTCCACAACTGGACGGCATGAATGCCACTGCCTTTCCGTCCGGCGTCATGACCATGCCGGTCGAGGCAACCGAGCAAGTCGGCCCTGTCATCATTTGGCGCAAGGAGCTTCGCCCCGACAGCGGAGGCGCCGGCCAATATCGAGGGGGACTTGGTCAGTACATGGATGTTGGCGCCCGAGACGGACACGAATTTGATATTTCCGCTATGCTGGATCGCGTTGACCACCCGGCCCGTGGCCGCCGCGGCGGCGAAGCTGGAGGCGCAACATCAATTGAGCGCGAGACCGGTGAGAGGATGGCGGGAAAAGGTCGTCAATTCGTTGAACACGGCGGCATGGTGAAAATGGCTTTCCCAGGGGGTGCCGGTTACGGCAAAGCTTCAAACAGAGACCTCGGTGCGGTTCGCCGTGACCTTGCGCTTGGCTACATCTCCGCCAAGGCTGCCAGCGAAGTCTACGGTCTGGCCGACGCCGAAATCGAAGACGTGCAACGGCGTTCGCGCAAGGGGGAAGTGTTCTGATGGCTGTAGCTGGTTTTGCAACAACACCCGAACACGCCAACTATGACGTCGTAATCATTGGCGGCGCGATCATGGGATCGTCCACCGCCTGGTTTTTGACTGAAAATCCAGACTTTAACGGTTCGATCTTGGTGATCGAACGCGACCCCACGTACCAATGGTGCTCAACGGCTCATACAAATTCATGTATCCGCCAGCAGTTTTCAAACGAGCTTAACGTCAAGATTTCGCAGTTCGCCGCACACTTTATCAAGAACCTGCGCGAATTCATGGGCGACGAACGGGTTCCAGATATTCTGCTGCAGAACTACGGGTACCTGTATCTGGCCGACAGCAATAGCTTTGCCGATGTTCTACGCGAAAACCAAAAAGTGCAGTTGGCAGCGGGAGCCGAAACTGAGCTTCTGACCAGCGACGAAATTGCGTCGCGTTACCCGTTTTATCAGCTCGAGGATATTGTTCTGGGGTCCATCAACCGAAAAGACGAAGGCTATTGGGATGGCGGCACGGTCTTTGAATGGTTTCGCAGATCTGCGCGCAACCGTGGCGTCGAGTATATCGACGGCGAGGTTGTTTCGATCGGTCAGGAAGGCGGCAGGGTAACAAGCGTTACTTTGTCCAACGGCACGGAAATCGCGTGCGGCGCAGTCGTAAACGCAAGCGGCCCTCGTGCAGCAAGAACCGCATCGATGGTGGGCATCGACGTTCCGGTTGAGCCCCGCAAACGGTTTACCTGGATCTTTACTGCCGAGCAGCCGCTTGATCAGGACTTGCCACTTACGATTGATCCTTCCGGCGTCCACATGCGCCAGGATGGGCCGCAAACGTATCTTGCCGGCTGCCCGCCCGAGGTTGATCCAGCCGTTGAGTTTGACGATTTTGCAATGGACCAAAATAGATGGATGGACCACGTCTGGCCCATCATCGCGACCCGAATTCCCCAATTCGAAGCCATTCGCGTAATCAGCGAGTGGGCTGGCCACTATGCCTTTAACACATTGGATCAAAACGCAATTTTGGGTAGCCATCCTGAGATTGAGAACTTTTTCTTTCAGAATGGGTTCTCTGGGCACGGGCTCCAGCAATCTCCGGCAATGGGCCGCGGAACCGCTGAGATGCTGACATACGGCGAATATCGCAGCCTCGATCTTTCACCCTTCTCCTTTGAGCGCATTCTGAAGAATAAACCGCTTATCGAGAAAGCCGTCATCTAAGGAGAACTCCCATGACGAAACCTGTTGCACTTGTCGTTGCCGGCGGAAGCGGAATTGGAGCCGATGCAGCCCGCCTTCTAAGCGAACGCGGATTTGATATCGGGGTTATGTCGTCGTCTGGAAAAGGCGAAGCTTTGGCCATGGAGCTTGGCGGCTTGGGATACACCGGCTCAAACCTCGTTCCCGATGATTTGGCGGGCTACGTTTCTGCAGCGATGGATCGGTTCGGCCAGATCGATGTCGTCATCAACAACACGGGTCACGGACCTAAGGGTGACGTTGATGACATCAGCGACGATGAGTGGCACCTCGGGATGGATTACTACCTGCTAAACGTCATTCGCATGACGCGACTGGTCACGCCGATTATGTTGAGGCAAGGCAAAGGATCGATCGTGAATATCTCGACCTTCGCAGCTTTTGAACCTGACCCTGACTTCCCGACCTCTGCTGTTTTCCGGGCAGGATTGGCGGGTTACACCAAACTTTATTCGACCAAGCACGCAGCCTCTGGCATCAGGATGAACAATGTCCTGCCAGGCTTCATCGATAGTCTGCCCGAGAAAGAAGATCGCGTCGCACGTATTCCCACGGGCCGATACGCTGCCGTGCGCGAGCTTTCCGAGACGATCGCATTTCTGGCAAGCGATGCATCAAGTTATATCACCGGACAAAACCTGCGGGTTGACGGCGGCTTGACTGCATCCGTCTAAGTAAGTCCAGACGGCAACAAATATGGGACCAATCGTCACTTTCGCCGGATATTCCCGGCCGAGACCTTGACTGGACAAGGGCCCAGGGTCCAAACGCTTCCTACGGCGAGACCACGCCGTTTTGAAACGGCCAATCGCAATTGACCGGGAAATAGTCTGAGTTATCAGGCACCGTTCCGCGCGAATTTGCGGGCGTCAGCTTCGCATACCGCTCGCGTACGGTGCCTTGTAAGACCGAAAGGAATTGTGCGCGATGGAAGCCCTGGGACTGACATTCGAGATGATCGTCGTCCTTGGTGTGCTTGTCGTCACGATTGCGCTGTTTGTTTCAGAGATCGTGCGAGTCGATGTTGCCGCGTTCTCGATCATGGTTCTTCTTGGATTGCTGACCGCCCTGCCCGGCTTGGAAAACCTAGTCGATGTCCGACACCTTTTCGATGGTTTTGGAAGTAACGCGGTCATTTCCATTGTCGCGGTAATGATCATCGGGGCCGGTCTTGACCGAACCGGAGCAATGTCGACAGTGGCGACGTGGATCACCAAGGTCGGCGGTTCAACGGAATCCCGGATCATCTTGCTGATTTCTTCAACGGTGGGCGTGATTTCGAGTTTCATGCAGAACGTCGGCGCAGCTGCTTTGTTCCTGCCTGTCGTCAGCCGGGTCTCGACCAGGAC
>JAPPOI010000145.1 GCA_028818055.1 Boseongicola sp. | reverse complement strand
CAAGGCTGGCAGGTCGGTGTGTCGCGGGTTGAGCGGATCTGGCGGCGGGAGGGGCCCAAGAAGCAATCGAAACGCGGCCGGTTATGGCTGAATGACGGGTCTTGCATCCGTCTGCGGCCCTGTTGGCCGCGCCATGTGTGGAGTTACGACTTCGTTCAGGATCGAACCCATGATGGCCGGTCCTTCCGCATCCTGACGGTGATCGACGAGTTCACCCGAGAGTGCCTGGCTCTACCAACAGCACGGCGGCTACGGAGCGATGATGTCCTGGCCTGTCTGACGGATTTGTTCTCCAGGCACGGCCCGCCTGACCATATTCGCTCCGATAACGGTCCGGAGTTCGTCGCCACGGCCGTCCGCGACTGGTTAGGCAAGGTCGGCGTCACAACCCTTTACATCGAGCCCGGTAGCCCCTGGGAAAACGGCTACAACGAGAGCTTCAACGGCAAACTTCGTGACGAACTGCTCAACACGGAGATCTTCATGACCCTGCAAGAAGCCCAGGTGCTCATCGAACGGTGGCGGCATCATTACAACACCAAGCGCCCGCATTCCGCGCTTGGCTATAGACCGCCGGCACCTGAAACAAGATTGATCAGCCCTGATCCGTTGGCCTACGCTACGCTCCGGCCACCGCATCAGGGCTGGCAAAACCGCCTGACTCTCTCATGAAAGGTGGACCACTTAATCCAGGATGGTCAGAAGGCCCAGCACTCCCCCACCGTCGTCATAACAAAGGTCCACGACAACTGTGCCCAACGAAACGTCCCCGCGCCCCGGCCATACAGTTGCCCACCAGTCGTGATACGGCATGGCGCTAACAGGAGAGCATTCTTCTATTGCTTCCATTTCTCGCTCTCGATAACTGATTTTGTCGGTGCTACGCGTTGATCAAGATCAACATGGATACTCGATGGACGTTTGGGAACTTAAGCGCACTCAAAGGGTTCGTCCGTAGGGTTCGTTGAGGTATCGCCGACCGTGGCATAGGCTGGGCAAACATCACATACGGTGCTCTTGGAACCGGCGATCGCGAGGATACCTTTAAAAGTTTGATTGAGAGGGGTGCAGGTAAGCTTCGTGTCGCCGCTGCGCGTCGCTAACGAGCGTCATGGGCGTCTTGAAACCAGCGCAATGTGGTTGTCTCAGGTTTGAGGCTTGAAACAAGGAATTAAACGGACCCTCCTCGCAATCCACACCGATGGCTAGGCTTAGCCAACTTTGGAATTCATTGGTCGCTTTTTTGGGCTTCTTTAGACGAAGTTGTCGCCGTTTCCTAACCGCAAAGGAACCTCTTGTTTGACAAGGGCGAAGTACTTTCACAAAATATCGGTCGATCGACCGAATTAAATATGAAGTTTGGTGGAGCAGCCAATGACAAGTGCGGATTACGCTGAAGGAATTAGCTCCACGCCAAGGGCGAAACGTGGGCCGAGCAAAAAGGGCGAGGCAGCACGCCGAGAATTGCTCGCAGCGGCAGAGAAGTGTCTGCGCAAGTACGGCTACGGGGGAATATCGACCCGCCAGGTCGCAATGGTAGCCGACGCACCGATGAGCCAAATTCATTACCACTTTGGATCAAAGCAAGGCCTGTTGCTGGCGCTGTTCGAGGATCTGAACAGCCGCTTGCTTCACCGTCAGACCCTGATGTTCGCTAGCGACCTGCCGCTGTGGCGACAATGGGAACTGGCCTGCGACTATCTGGACGAGGATCTGGCCTCCGGCTATGTGCGAATCCTGAACGAACTGGCGGCCGCCGGCTGGTCGGATCGTGAGATCGGTGATGCTGTTCGCAAAGCGGTATCCGGTTGGAAGCATTTGCTGACGAATGTCGCGCGCCGAGCTGAAGAACGCTTCGGTGGCTTCGGTCCGCTTGACCCCGAAGATGTGGCGGCGCTGGTCAGCAGTGTCTTTCTCGGCGCTGAGATGAATATCCTTTCAGGCCATGAGAACCCCGACGTGCCCGTGCGGCGTGCCTTACGTCGTTTCGGTGCGTTGATACGCCAATTCGAGGAGAACGCGGCAAAAGGGGAGTAAAGTTATGAATGAACTTTTCGACCGCTTCACTTCGTGGATCGCCGGACCGTGCCGTCACCCAAGCACTTATCTCACGCTGGACAAGCAAATCTGCAAAGTTTGCGGTGCTTGGCGGTACCTAAATACATCGAGCGGTCTCGGTAGAGGGCGATGGACAACTACATCGGATACTGCTCAGTAGTACGGGAAGGCATAGCCGCGAGGGGTCATTTATTGCCAGAAGTTGCCTTCGCTGAACGCCGGAACACCTACCACAACAGTTGTTGCCTTCCTGAATCGGAGGACATGGCACTGTCGCGTAGGAACAAAAACGCAACAATCGCCGGGTTTCGGCTTGAGAACTGCCGAGCAGTCCTTGCAGTCGTAAAACCACTGACAGGCGTCTATCGGCATCGTTTCTGTTTCGATGTGCCAGCATTCGGGACAGGTAATCGTTGATCCGGTACTACGAGCGAGAGAGGATCGTCCCTGCCGCCGCAAGAGCACCGAATGGTCGGCGTATGTCCGATGATGCCCTGATCGCCAAGCTTCGGTTCGTTAGACGGTCTCGTGACCTTGGTTTCTCGATACCGGAAGTTAAAGCGCTGCTCGCGCTATCCCTGAACGAAACCAAAAGCTGTGACGACGCGAAAGCGATTGCCGAAAAACATCGGGACGATGTCCTGCGGAAAATCATAGACTGGTTGGCCCCCGTTGAGTGGTCCAGTTT
>JAPPOI010000331.1 GCA_028818055.1 Boseongicola sp. | reverse complement strand
CCACCGAAACGCGAAAACTGTCCCGGGCGGCCATCGAAACATTGGCGATCGTGGCCTATCATCAACCAGTCACTCGGGCAGAGATCGAAGAAATCCGCGGCGTGAGCGTCAGCCGAGGAACTGTCGACCAATTGCTTGAGCTTGAGTGGATCAAGTTCGGACGTCGCCGCATGACGCCAGGACGGCCAGTGACATATATGGTGACGCAAGAGTTCCTCGACCACTTTGGACTTGAAAGCGCGCGCGATCTCCCGGGCTTGAAGGAACTGCGTGCGGCTGGATTGCTCGAAAGCAGACCACCACCGGGTGAGAGTTCTTTGGACGACGAGGCAGAAGCCGAGGAACAAGACGAGCTTTTTGTCGACGAGGATTGATCTCATGAACGCTGACAGAATGGTTCAAATCGCAATGCGAATGTTGATGCGTATGTTCATGCGCAAAGGCATGCGTGAAGTGGCCAAACGCACTGGTTCCAGCAATGAGACGACAAAACGTGCGCGGCAAGTCATGCGTGCTGGACGCAAAATCAACCGATTTTGAACTTGGGCATGCGAGTTGTCCGATACGAAACGCTGGAACAGGTTCAATCGCTTCGCCCTTTGCTTGAAGCCTATATTCGTTTTGTCGTGGCCGATCTGGATCGCTACGCGGGGGTGTCGTTTTCGGCCGACGAGTTGATTGAGAATACCATGTCAGACCTCAGTAAGGTGCTTCCACCCAAAGGTTGGACGTTCGCTGCTGAGAACGACGATGGAGAAGCCATCGGAATGGTTTTCCTGAGAAAATCAACCGATGCGGCAATGGAAATCAAAAGACTATTCGTAACCCCGTCGGCGCGTGGCACCGGTGCTGGCCATGCCTTGCTGGAATCCAGCATTGAGCAATCGAAGAAGGCGGGATCAAACTATCTACGTCTTGATACTTCTGCAAATCTTGAGACCGCCATCGCGCTATATGAACGACGCGGTTTTCGCCATCGCCCACCTTATGAGGAAAGTGATCACTTCAACGACCCTGTCTTGGCGCCACATTTGGTATTTATGGAGCTGGACCTATCTGAAGAGTCGCGTTGATCGACTTTTTTACAAAATCGTTTAGTATTCGCCATGCGGGGCGATCGAATTATTGGAAACTGAGTGCCCGATTTTGACGTCTACACACTTCCGGAAAGCGAGGTCACCATCTCGAATGGTGCCGTGTTGGACGGCGTCACTCAGGGCGACGGGAGCCATTTGCTTGGTGAAACCATCACACTGAACTCCAACAACTGGGAAGCAGTAACGGTTTCGGACAATGACAGTAATTTCGCAGACAACGACGGCAATCAGACGCTGGCAAATGCCATTACCTATGACGGTGTCGCGTATTCGGCCGGTCGCCGTGTTGAGGCCGAATATACGCTGACCGTCGAGGACCCGGACGGGAACACCTACACTATAATAGCTTTCAATATCGTCGAACCCGGAGGAGGGAACCCTTACAGTACGGTTGAAGGTTTGGCCTTTATCGATCCAAGACCTCCAATAGGTGTACCGTTAACAGTCGTTGGAACGGCCGAAGGGCCAAGTAATAGCACATACTTGTTCGACGATTATTTCACGCCGCCCTGTTTTGTGAGCGGAACGCTGATCAGAACGCCCGATGGCGAAATCTGTGTGGAAGAACTTCAGCGCGGTGATTTGGTTGTAACCTTCGACAATGGACCGCAAAAACTGGAGTGGGTTGGTTCAGTCCATTTGACACGCGATGACTTGATCAATGAACCCCGCCTAATGCCGATTTTGCTAAACTGGAATCACAAGGTCCTGCGAGTCTCGCCGCAACACCGGGTTCTGGCGTCGGGTTGGAACGTCGAAATGATATGCGGTGAGTCAGAGGTGCTGGTGACAGCAAAACATATGGTTGGTCGAAACGGTGTTCGTCGGATGAAGGCCGAGGAAATACCGGCAGCAGGCATCACCTATTGTCATCTGATGTTCGCCCAACACCAGATTATTTATTCCGATGGGATACCAACTGAAAGTTTCCGCCCAGGCCCAGAAACAAAAGCTTCAATGCCAGAAGCCTGGCAAGAATTTCGCAGGTTGTTCCCGGAGTTGACGCCAGACGGCGCCAATTTCCCGGTCGCCCGCCGCGTCGCAAAGGCTTTCGAAGCCAGAGTAATCTGATCTAAAGCCTGAAGTGTTTCGACAGTTTCAGGCCTTGGCCTTGGTAATTCGAGGCAATCTCACGACCGTAAAGCGTTTCGGGTTTCGCACTCATCTTCTCGTAGACAAGGCGACCGACGACCTGACCGTGCTCAAGCACGAAGGGTGCTTCATGGCACCGCACTTCCAATACACCGCGTGATCCTTCGCCACCCGCTTCAGCCCAGCCGAAACCGGGATCAAAGAAGCCTGCGTAATGGACCCGGAACTCGCCAACCATGGCCAGATACGGCGCCATTTCAGCTGCATGGGTTGGAGGGATCGTTACAGCTTCGCGGCTGACAAGAATATAAAATGCACCTGGATCCAGAATGATGCGGCCCGACTGTGTGTGAATTTCTTCCCAAAAATCAGCAGGTTCGTAACCAGCGATGTTGTCCAGATCAATGACGCCGGTATGCGGTTTTGCACGGTAACCGACCAACGTTCCTGTCGCGGGACGTAAATCGACCGAAAATCCCAGACCTTGAGAGATGACCGGTTCACCGGAAACCAGACGAACTTCTTCGTGCAGTTTGGCCAATTCGTCGTCGTCCAGTGC
>JAPPOI010000127.1 GCA_028818055.1 Boseongicola sp. | reverse complement strand
AAACTCACTAACCCTTCGTTAACCATTATGATAAAAATTTGTTTGGCTATCAGAAAATAGCCCAAAAAACGCCTTTCGGACTCCCATTTGTGAGCGCATATCGACAAAGTGTTCAACTTAAAGGTGAGTCGGTTATGAGTGACCCTTTGATTTATACTTTATTCATTCTGCCGTTTGTCGTCGCAGCCATTGTGCTTGTCCGAGCCTATGCACGGGACGAACTCAGAAACGAAATGTATCTTCCAAAGGATAAGGTCGATGCGCGAAAAAACCGCGAGTAACGCGGTCATCCCACTTACTCGAATTCCAGCCAATTTCGTAGTTGGGGTTCGGCAGCGCTGAGACAACGGACACAATTTGGGCGGCTGGCTCTCTCTCGGATCTGCCCGCCCACTTTTCTTCGGTTCTTCAAACATCCGCCGTCCAGGTTCTGGTCAAACCCAATTCCACGACTGATCGACAGTGCGATAAAATGAGGGCAATGCATCGGGCAGGGGGCATATTCGCGCCGAAGTACGGTGGTGCCGCTCGGAAATCGACGGAAATGTGCTATAGTTTCGTTTGAACGTCATAAGCACCCATTCGACTGATTAGAGGTTGTCCATGACATTGAATCGTTTCACACGCCGGACCGTTCTCGCCACTGGCACGGCTGCTGTCGTGACAGGAATGGCAGGCCGGCTTGTGCCTGCGCGGGCTCAAAGCCTTTCTCCGACGCGCACGATGCGTGGTGGTGCGAACAACTACTTACCGGGCGCGCCAATCGTTGAGCGGATCGGTGGCGGCGGGTTTTGGATGACAGGAACCGTGCGTCGCGCCGGTGATGGCGCTCCGCTTGAAGGACAACGCATTCAAATCTGGGCCCACACGACCGAAGGTCATGAACGCGACCCACACAGTCATGGCGCGACGCTCACGAATGCCAATGGCGAATTCCGGTTGGAAATGCCGCAGATCGTACCGGCCTTCGGGCAACCACACGGGCATCTCGCTTATGATAGCGGAGACTTCAAAACCGTGTTCCTGCGCCCCGTAATGGACAGTGCAGGCGACACCACGCTTAGTGCGCATTTCGTTCTTGAGCCAGCCTGAGAACCGAACACGCGCTGGTCTAATCTGGGCAGGACTGATCGCCATTCTATTGGTGCCGGTCGTTGCTGCCTCGCAAAGCCCGTACCTTCAGTGGCGCGACCCGATCTACATCGCTTCAGGGTTTGCCGGCATCATCGGACTTGCAGTGCTGGCTCTCCAACCCTTGCTCGCTTCACGCCTGCTTCCCGGCCTCGCGCCCATGACGTCGCGCCGCATTCATCGGATTGGGGGCGCCGCGCTCGTGGTGCTGGTCGTGGGCCATGTCTTTGGTCTCTGGCTCACCAGCCCGCCAGACGTAGTCGACGCCCTGCTTTTCAGATCACCCACACCATTTTCAGTCTGGGGCGTCATCGCCATGTGGGCCATCTTTCTGGCGGCAGCATTGGTGATGTTGCGGAGACGTCTGCGCATAAGCCCAACGACATGGAAGCGTGGCCACAAAGCGTTGGTGGTCATCGCTGTGGCCGGAACCGCCCTTCATGCATTGCTGATCGAAGGCGCGATGGAACCTGTTTCGAAAGCAATGCTGTGCGGAGTGGTCGTGGCCGCTTTGGTCGCCGCGTTGTTTAGGTTGCGTCGATCAAGCTGAATGCGCACCGTCGGCAAGCGACTTCACAAACGCCAATACCTCTGATGGGCTATCGCCGTTGCCAATCCGCTCGACGATCGCAGAACCGACGACCGCACCGTCGGCAACCTCAGCAATCGTCCGGCTGGATTCCGCGGTCTTGATCCCGAACCCAACGATAACCGGCAAGTCCGTTGCGGCCTTGATGCGCGCGACCTCTGGGCCAACGTCGGTTGCGACAGCATTCGCCGCTCCGGTGATGCCTGTAATCGAGACGTAATAAACAAAACCGGACGTGTTTTGCAGAACCTTAGGCAGACGTTTGTCGTCAGTCGTCGGCGTCGCCAGTCGAATGAAGTTCAAGCCCGCCGCTTGGGCAGGAATGCAAAGCTCCTCATCCTCTTCCGGTGGCAGATCAACCACGATCAATCCATCGATGCCTGCGTCCTTGGCATCGACCAAAAAGCGCTCAACACCGTGTGAATAGATCGGGTTGTAATACCCCATCAAAACGATCGGAGTGGTGTCATCGTTTTCGCGAAAGGCCCGCGCCAGTTCCAACGTCTTGACCAATGTTTGGCCTGCTTCCAACGCGCGTTGTCCAGCCAGCTGGATCGTTGGTCCATCGGCCATCGGATCTGTGAAAGGCAGACCCAATTCGATAACGTCCACGCCCGCTGCAGGCAGACCTTTGACCACCTCAAGCGACGTTTCGTAATCCGGATCCCCGGCCATGATATAAGCGACAAACGCCTTCTTTCCGTCGGCTTTCAGCGCTGCAAATTTTGCATCAATCCGGGTCATTTTCGGCTTCCTTCGCGGTTTTCTACGCTGTGCACGATCCAAGGCGGAAGATCAATAATCTTGGGCGACTTGACCTTCGGTCACTTAGCGCTCACCCATTGTGTAAGGAAGTGTGTGCGACGATGAAAATTGCGATCATTGGCGCCGGGGGCATCGGCGGATATATTGGCGGACGTTTGGCCGAAGCGGGCAAGGAAGTTGCGTTGGTTGCCCGAGGGCAGCATCTTGCCGCGATACAGTCTAACGGATTGAAGATCGAAAGCCCGCATGGAAACGCGCATGTAACGGACGTCATCGCGACGGATAGGGTTGGCGACGTCGGCCCCGTGGACCTGGTCGTTGTCACCGTCAAAATGCCAGACCTTGAAAAGGCTGCTGTCGGGTTTTCTGATTTGGTTCAGGACAACACCCGATTTATCACTCTCCAAAACGGCATTGACGCCAAATCTGTCATTGGTGCCCACGTGAACCCGGAAAGAATTGCGCAGGGCGTGATCTATCTGGCGGCCTATATCAGCGAACCCGGCACGATCATGACGCCGGGGGGTAAATACCAGATGTTTGTCGATGGGCTTGGCGGCGATGCCACGATGACGTCTTTCTTTGATGCGATTGGAGAAACGGTCGCTCTGGACGCAACACCGGTTGATGACGGGGACAAGCTGGTCTGGTCGAAGTTCGTGGCTCAGGCCTCTATCGCGGCTGTTACCTCGATCACGCGTCTTCCGCTTGGGGGTGTTTTCGCGTCAGCCGAAGCGACCCACCTTTTAGAACAGCTTTTGGACGAAGCAATCGCCGTTTCTGTGGCTGCCGGCATTCGGTTGGATGAAAAACAAAAGGAAACGGCAATGGCCTTGTACAAGGCGCAACCCGGGGCGCAGTCGTCCTCGTTGCTTGTGGACATCCAATCCGGCAAGCCAAACGAGGTGGAGTGGCTGTCGCGAAAAGTACACAGCCTCGGACAAGAACTTGGCGTTCCAACTCCCGCACATAGTACGGCGTGGGCGGCATTGGCACCTTACAAAGACGGGCCACCGACGATACTGCCCTGATCCGCCCCTTGCGCAATCCAGCACCCGTCGCTAAGGGCTGTGCAACCAGAGATCGGGGTTTGAAATGGGCTTTAAAACCGGCATTGTCGGACTGCCAAATGTCGGCAAGTCCACGTTGTTCAACGCATTGACCAAAACGGCTGCCGCCCAGGCTGCCAACTTTCCGTTTTGCACGATCGAGCCAAACGTCGGCGAAGTCGCCGTGCCCGACGCGCGCCTTGCGAAGCTGGCCGAGATTGCCAAAAGCCAAAACGTCATCCCGGCCCGTATGACCTTTGTGGACATCGCTGGACTTGTGAAGGGTGCCTCCAAAGGCGAGGGCCTCGGCAACCAGTTTCTTGCCAACATCCGCGAAGTCGATGCGATCGCCCACGTGCTGCGCTGCTTCGAAGACGGTGATGTCACGCACGTCGAAGGCCGCGTCGATCCGGTAGAAGATGCCGAAACGATCGAAACCGAGTTGATGCTGGCTGATCTGGAAAGCATCGAAAAGCGGATGCAAAACCTCGTGCGCAAGATCCGTGGCGGCGACAAGGAAGCCATTCAGCAAGAGCGTCTGCTCAACGCCGCAAAGGCCGCGTTGGACGAAGGCAAACCCGCACGCACCGTCGAAGTTGCAGATGAAGACCTGAAAGCTTGGAACATGCTCCAGCTTCTGACGTCAAAGCCCGTGCTTTACGTCTGTAACGTGGCCGAAGATGAAGCGGCTGACGGCAACGCCCATTCTGCTGCCGTGGCGGAAATGGCGGCAGCGCAAGGTGCTGCCTCGGTCGTTATCTCGGCCAAGATCGAAGAAGAGATCAGCCAGCTAGAAGCGGACGAGGCCGAGATGTTTCTCGAAGAAATGGGGCTGGAAGAAGCGGGCCTCGACCGTCTTATTCGCGCAGGTTACGACCTTTTGGGCCTGCAAACCTATTTCACTGCCGGTCCGAAAGAAGCGCGCGCCTGGACCATCGCCGAAGGCACCTTGGCCCCACAGGCCGCAGGCGTCATCCATGGCGACTTCGAAAAGGGTTTTATCCGCGCCGAAACGATCGCCTACGACGACTATGTCGCCCTGAATGGTGAAGCCGGTGCCAAAGACGCTGGCAAGATGCGCGTCGAAGGCAAAAGTTACGAAGTGAAGGACGGCGACGTACTCCACTTCCTGCACTCGGCCTAAGTCCCAAAGTCTGCCATTTACGCTGCGTCACATGATGGGGGGAAAGAATCCCGCCTTTTCCCGGTTTTTTCCCCCGCCAAATAGCCCAAATAGGCACCATGTTGGATGCCACCACATACGAACCTTCACCAGAGGTAGGGCCCGTGCGGAGTGTATTGTTTTCCGCCCGAGGTGCGTTGCCGGGCCCGCTCTTGGTGGTGACGGGGGACGAAGACGTCCTTCGCAGCGTCGGCGCGCGATTGTGGGAAATCGACAGCTTGGTACGCATGCGCGGCTCGATCGAGCTGCGCGCGACCGATGGCATTGATTATGGGGCGTACGCCGACGCTACTCTGGCAGCCCCGTCTGCAGCGCAAGACGCCTATTGGACCGTGCTGGGCCGCATGACAGCGCTTGGCATGATCGCCGGCCGCGGCGTGCCCGAGCGGTGGGTGGCGTAAGTTATTTCAACTGCACGCGACGTTTTGAAATATCTGCGATGATGATTTCGGCGATTGCCAGGTATTGGCTTGCCTGCGCCTCTTCAAACACATCACGCGCTGCGCAAATGCATGCTTCGGCTTCAATCAGATGCTCGGATCGCCCGGTTCTATCGAACATGATAACCTTAAGGCCTGCCAGATTGACCCGCACGATGGCCCAACTCAGGGGCACGCGTTCACGTGTGCTTTCTTCAAGTGCCGCGCGATAAGCCGCAACGGCTTCTTCTAAACGATCGGGTCCTTTTTCCCGTTCCCCAAGCGCCCGTAAGGCAGTGCCCAAGTTCATCTGTGTTGTCGCCCAATGCAAAGGAACGCGTTCGCGAGTGCGTTCTTCTAGTGCCAACCGATAAGCTGCGACGGCTTGTTTCAAGCGTTCGTTCCCAGATTCCCGCTCCCCAAGTATTCTAAGCGCGTTGCCCAGATTCATCTGCGTCCTAGCCCAATCCATGGGGGCTCCGTCGCGGGTGACCTCTTCCAATACCGACTGATAAGCGGCAATAGCCTCTTCCAGCCGGTCAGTTCCACCTTCTCGTTCTCCGAGCAGAGCCAGAACATTGCCTAGGTTACCCTGTGTCTGAGACCATGCCATAGGTAACTGATCCCGGTTGCGTTCTTCCAATGCTACGCGATAGGCGGCGACGGCCTCTTCCAACCGGTTAGTTCCGCTTTCCCGTTCACCAAGTAAAGCTAGTGAGACGCCAAGATCATTGCTGCAATTCCCCGCTAATACTCTGGACTTGTATGCTTCCATTCCAAATCTTGCCAGGGCGACTGAAACTTCTAGGTCGAAGTTTAGCCCTTTATCGCGCCCGCGTTCCATCCATTCCAGATATGCAACTCTTAGCCCCTCATGCCCTTCATCGCCGGGCGGCAGAGTGGACAAAACCTCTTTTACAACTTCTGGAACTGACCGTGACAAAATGGCTTGCGCCAAGGCTTTTTCTTGCAAACGCTCCAGCGCGGCGACAGCCTCTTCCGCTCGTTCTTTCTGTGCGTCAACCTCACGGCGGATCTCTTCCAGTGCATCCTCAACAAGCCCTTCATCGTTCATCGCGTCAATGCGGGCAATGATGTCGTTGACGGCTGCATCCAGATTGGATGGAAGCCGTGCACGGTCTTCTCGTGCCACTTCCAAAGCGCGCATCACACCGCGAAGCGCTGCGTCGAAATCATCTGGGTTTCCGTCGGCGTAACGCTCGGCCAACACGCTTGTCAGATCTTCCGACAATCCCGCTTGTGAGCCCGCTTCGGCAATCACTTCAAATAGTTTCCGGGCAAATTGGGCCAATTCAATCTCGGCCGGGGTTCGGCAGGCATCGATTTCATCTTGTGTCAACTCAAGCGCCAGTCGGTACTTCCGAATGGTAGCGGCATTGGGCTTGCGCGCCTTGCCTTGTTCCAGCTTCAGAACATCGGATTTGCGTTTTTCGCCGCCTTCACCGTCGTCGCCATAGGCGGCAACCGCAAGCTGCGCCAGGCTCCACCCGCGCTCTTCCCGTTTCCGGGCGACAAGTTGTCCGAAGAGTCTGCCAAAGTCACTCAAAGAAAAACCCTACAAGTCCCCACAAAGAAAAACAAAGGCCCACATCTTCCGACTTCAGCCAACGGGTGAAATGCCTCCCGCTTTGGCAGTGTGGGGTCAGTCGCGATGAAAAGCAACTGACCGAGCTCGGTCCCCTTTTTTTGAAGAGGACCACGAAGATGAATACGATGAAGACCATCGCAAAAACTATCTGGTGCCACCGCGTCGCATATGCCGGACTTGCTCTTGCCTATGGGGCAGGGTGCATGGGTTGGATCGACAAGGAAACCGTCGCCCAGATCGTGACCGCACTTTACGTCGCGTTGACGACGCAACGACACTGACAAACAGGATGGCCGGTCTTGGACCGGCCAATCCGCATTGGATTGGTGCGGCAGCTAGATCTATGGATGTGGAACCATTTACGGTGGTTAACGCTTTCGAAATCACACCGTTCCGAAACCTGTACAAAACTGCACTTTGCTGGTTTGACAGATGTACAAAATGCCACATTCGTTGCCGCCTCGCGAACGTACGTTTAATGATTGTACGCGACGCGCGGTGCTGCTATTCCCGCCGGTGGAGACGTGGCCGAGTGGTCGAAGGCGCTCCCCTGCTAAGGGAGTAGGCGGGAAACCGTCTCGAGGGTTCGAATCCCTTCGTCTCCGCCACCATCATCGCAATCACATTCGCGTATTCGGGCGTCTGGTCCGGTTCATCAGCGCCGCAGAATCGCAAATTTTGTCCGGTGTTTGTTTTTGAAACAATGGACCTTGGTGAAGAAGCCGATCGCAACGGTTGTGTGCTACCACTCCAAGTTCAATGAGTGCGACACCTGAGCGCCGGACTCGTCGCCGCTGAGCAGCGTTGATATCGTACCCAGATCACCAAAGACGGCCCGCTCGCGAGAGATTCCTATGCTGAGGCTACGCGTCGAGGACGTTACCTCGGCGCCGAGGTTCACTCTCCAATCGATCTCGCTCGCCGCATCGTTCAGCGTATATTCGATGTTTCCGCCCAATCCGCACTCTGGATCAGATGTTCCAAAGCCAGTGTCACAGAAGAGACTGGGGGTTAACGCGATCAGTCTGGATAGACCCGCAACGTTTGAATTGCCCTCAGTTTCCGTCAAGAACGATGCCTCTAAGTAACCACGGACGCCAAAAGCGGTGTCCAATTCAAGCAACCCGGTCTGGATCGCTCCAAGACCAGACGCCGTAACTTCTGCATCGTCTGCAAAGCCAGCACCAAGATCAAATCCGATTTTTGGCCGAATGATAAGGTCGCCGCGTTCGATTTCTCCGCTCAAACCGGCACCTGCGAACAAACCAAGATAAGCGTACTCACCTTCGCTTGTGATAGAGAGGGCAGTGTTTAGATCGAACGTGTGCAAACCCAAGCCACCAGCCGCATAGAAGTTCGAGTACAACCCATTGTCATGAGCACGTGCACCATAAAGCCCCGCGTTAATACCAATTCCGTTGATGGTCCCCGTGGTTGCTGTGTCGACATCTGTCTGAGACAAATATCCGCCCCAGAAGACGCCGTTTAGCCGGCTTGTGCCAAACTGCTTTTCGTGTGCGATGTTGAATGACAGGAAGCCTTGTGTGCCAAGATTGTCGTCGTCTGTCAGAGTGAACTCACCTTTTGTGATCCGTCGCACAAGAGTGTTGCAATCGAAGCTCTCTTCGCCGAACGTACCAGTTGAGTTCAGCCCCGCTTCGCCAACCTCAAGGCTGCCGTCTATATCAAAGGCGCGAATTGTGCCGCATTTTTGCGTCGCCATGTTTGATGGATCAAAACGATCAAGCGAGATGAACTCGACGCGTCTGTTTGCTGCGAGACCTTCAGGCGTCGAGTTTTCAGCTTTAGGGCGATTTTCTCCATAGCCGACGCCTATTAGTCGAGTTGCCGGAACCCCGCGGCGAGCAAGTTCCGCTCTTACCGTTTCCACGCGGCCTTGGCTTAATGATCGGTTATATTCATCGCTTCCCCGACTATCGGTGTGTCCAGCGATCTCGAATTGCGTATCAGGGCAGCTCGCAAGAGCTATTGCGATCTCATCCAAAAGCGGGATGCTTGATTGGAGGATTTCGGTACTTCCAGTCGCAAAGTTGATGTCACTTTGCGCAAGAAGATTTCGGACGTTTGCTGCGCATCGACGTCCATTTTCGTTCATCAGCCGGTCCAATGCATCTCCGGCGAGACCAGAAAAGGTTAACGACTGGCGCGAAATCGTTTGTGCGAGGTCTTCGCTAAGGATTGTCGTCAGTACACTTTCAATTTGATTAAGGGGCGACACATCGACGTTCACGGTTGCGGTTGCGCCGCTACAGTTTGTCGGGTTGAGGACTTCGCAGATTGTGTAGTCGTAGCTGTATGCGCCTGCGGTTGTTCCCGCGGCGACGGTAATGGAGCCATCGGCGTTCATGGAAATTGAGCCATCGGCGGGGCTGGGTGCGGTGCCTGGCGTGAGGGTGACATCGGTTGGGACGACGGCGACACCGTTGAGGGTGTCATTGTCGAGCACGCTCTCTGGCGTTGTGCCGCCGGTGAAGCCGTTTTGGGCGGTTGGCGTGTCAGCGAGAGCAATTAACAAGCCGGGACTGGATAGAACGTCATCATTTGTGAATGTACAGGACACGGTCTCGCCGGTTGCCAGGGTCAGGCCGTCGGCCAAGTTCGTATCAGCGGCGCCTGAGCAGGTCAGCGATGTCTGGGTGTAGCCGGCAGGTCCGCTCTCTGAAAGCGTATAGGTGCCGGGTGAAACCGTTCCATTGACACCAGTGGTACCGGACAGCGTTGTCGGTCCCGTTGCCGTCAGCGTCCAATCCCCGGCCACCGCCGTTCCGGTATCATCATTTACGACGGTCTTCAGAAGCGTCAGCGTCGGGTTGGCGGGAGTGTCGTCATCATTTGTGAATGTACATGTCACCACTTCCGCATCGGCAAGCGTAAGGCCATCGGACAAATCGGTGTCGGCGGCGCCTGAACAGCTTAATCCAGTTTGTGTGTAATCTGACGGACCGGTTTCAGTCAGTGTGTAGGTGCCAATTGCTACCACTCCACTTACTCCGGTTGTACCAGAGAGTGTGGCAGGCCCGGTTGCCGTTAGTGTCCAGGCTCCCGCTGTTTCCGTTCCTCCGTCATCATTAATCACGGTCTTGTTCAACGTTAGCGTCGGCGCAACATCGACCGTTAACGGAGCAAGATCAAAGAACATACGTGCATTTCGGGAACCCTGCACGTCGTCCATATAAATTATGAACGACGTCGTCGGAGTGTCTAAGACAAAAGTCGCGGAGTCGTTTAGTGGATCGTTGCCGTTGGCGCGCGCCAGAAAGTTCCCAACTCCGCCGGCCGCAGAAAGGCGACCTCGTTGATCCTGGGTTGCGGGAAGCCAAGGTGGCAAAGCGCCCACGATGGGGTTCACGTCAAGTTGCGATGAGGTCCAAGTTCCCGCAACGCTAGCCGCAAACGAATCTCGTGACGAAAAACCGTCCATGTCATCGATGTCGGCAAAGTCCACTCGCCCCAATTCGAATCCGTTCGTGGTGAAAATCAATGGGACAGCACTGTCATTAAAGCAACCGGCGCTGTTCCCAGCGAACATCGTAATTCGACCAGCGTTTGTGATATTAAAGCAGTCGGTATCAGTTTCCGTACTTGTGACGGTGATTGTATTGCCGCTGCCGTCGGCCAGAACCATTATGTCCGGAGTTGCACCACCGCCATCAGTTACTGATTGAACGGTGAAAACCCCCGCTCGCGCAGTACTGAATCCCATGACGGAAACGAGTATTGCGATCAAAAGAACTCTCAAGACAGAGCTTGCTTTGAAATTCGCCTGCATGTTTTGTGCCTCACTCAGAGCAGTTTGTTAACCGACCCCCGAACAACTCTGATTCACACTCGACACAGCATCCCTACAACGTCCGGTAGTAGGCCTTCGTATCCATCGCAATTTCGCCGGGAGTAAGATGAATTGTGGCAGATTTGTGAGCTTGGAAGTGCTGTTGCAATTTGGAAACAATTCCACTCATCCAGCCCGGTTACTTCCAATATTGGGAGTTAAGTTTGCGGTACGAAAACTGAAGTTGCGCCAGAAATCTTGAAATCTATGAAGAGACAGGTACCTGCCCACAATCAATTGTGCTGGAACGAATTTTCGTGGCTTAGGCGGTCTCTTCCAATCAACAAGAGCAAAAGCCCTAAATCTGAATCGTTCGGGAATGGGCTCTCAATAATGGTCTTTCTGGAGTGCTCGAGGGCGCCCAGCGATTGGCCATTTCGAAAGGCCCTCAAGCGGACGACACCGCAGTCTAAAACGTGACTAAGTGCTCTAGCGTTCAGGTCACGCACGTGTAACTTTCTGGCATGGCTGATCGTCCAACCGCTCTAATAACAGGTGCCAGCAAGGGAATCGGCGCACGGACTGCGCAGGCTTTTGCAGAGGCTGGCTATGATGTCTGTGTAAATTTCCATCGCGATTCAGCAGGAGCAGCCGATACAGTGGCTCGATGCAAAAAGGCTGGTGCCCAAGCTATCGCGGTCGGTGCAAACGTGGCCGACCGTACTGAAGTGGCCGAAATGTTCGACGCCTGTGACCGCTCTCTCGGATCAATTGCGTGTCTCGTGAACAACGCGGGTGTCATCGGAGGACGGGTTGCTATCTCTGATGTTTCTGAGGAGGCCATTGCCGCGACATTTGCGACAAATGTATTTGGAACAATTTACTGCCTTCAGGAGGCCGCAGACCGAATGCGAAGCGACCGGGGAGGCGCTGGCGGAGCAGTTGTTAATATTTCCTCCATTGCCGCCAGTCTCGGTTCGCCAGGAGAATATGTCCACTACGCTGCATCCAAGGGGGCTGTGGAGACATTAACTATCGGTGCAGGCAAAGAGCTGGGCCCCTTGGGCATTCGGGTTTCCGCAATTCGGGTCGGCACGACGAACACCGAGTTGCACGCCCGTGAAGGCAATGCTGGGCGACCCGCTGCCGTGGCAGCGGTGACTCCCTTGGGTCGGATCGCCGAACCTGTGGATATCGCAGAAGCAGCCGTGTGGCTCGCGTCGCCTAAGGCCAACTTCGTTTCAGGGACAGTTCTGACAGTTGCCGGCGGTCTACTGCCGTGAATAGATGTTCTGAGCAGCAGTCCGGGCTCAAAAAAGCCATCCGCAGCAATTTGCGCTAGCATCGCTTTTCCTCTCTTTTGGCAATTGTCACACTATTGCACCGTAGCTTGTGGTGGTTTGGGTGGTATGAGCCAGGGAGATCTGTAAAATATTTATAAATTTCAGAATGTTAGTTGGATAATAGTACGGACTTCATCTCTGCCACCATCATCGTGATCACACCCGCTTAATCGGGCCTTTAGTCCGCTTCATCAGCTCGGCAGAATCGCGAACGTTGTCAGGTGTTTGCGATTGAAACAGCGGATGCCGATGTCCCAGCAAGTTGGTCGACATTTCACAAAGAGATACTGGCAGCATTGCTTATGCTCGATTGCTCGCAACCCAAATTTCGGCGGGAATAGGGAGCGCACATTTACCGACAATCGACAGCCAAAAAAAATGCCTGAATGCGATGTTAATCTACATTCAGGCATCAAGTTAAATAAGGGCCCGCGAACTTTGGGTGCGGCTATTCACTTGGTTCGCGGGCCCAGGAGCGTTCTTATTCGACCATTCGGAAATAGGCGGCTTGATAGATTTGTTCCATTCCGCCACCGCAGAAGGCGAAGTCCATATTCGATGTGCCGTCAATGCGTCCGCCAGCGATGATCGAGGCGCCGCGAATACCGGAAGCGTTGGCTGTAAATTCGACATTGTCAGCGGCCAAAATCTGGCTTCCATGCATCTCCAATGAGGAAGCAACATCCACGGAACCGTAGCTAACCAGAACCGCGCCACCGCCCGAAGAACAGTCGTCAGGATCGCCCAAGACCAAGTTGTTCGGCGCGTACATGGATTTCGAGCTTGTGTCCTCGCTGATAATGACAGCGTTACGGAACTCAGCACCGTTCGCGAACTGAATTTTGCAAGACGATTTGAAAACGATGTTTTCATAGATGCCGGCGCCGAATGTAAACTTGTTTGAACAACTGGCAGCATGAACTCGGTTAGGCGTGAAGTCGGAAGGATCGACGGAGTTCTTGTTGATCGTAATGACGGTGTCAGAGTTGATGTAGCTCTGCGAGTATTCGT
>JAPPOI010000133.1:5919-12893 GCA_028818055.1 Boseongicola sp. | reverse complement strand
GGGCGTGGGTTGTCCGACGTCCGTCTCCGGGTCGTTGCACTCGACCTGGCCGACTTTGAACGCGTTCTACGTCGCCGCCTTATGACATTACCTGGGGTAGGGGACGTTGAGGCAAACGTCCTTCTAAGCGAGGAACTTCGCCCCGGGCCTTTGGGCGATCAGGTTTGATCCATGGCGCGTAAGCACCCAAAACCGATTAGGGCAAAAGTGCAGCCGGGGCATCCGTTTTTCGAGATCATCGAACGTGCCTATGAAGCGTTCGACGTTCCCAAGCCGGACAGCACGGATGTTTGTGTGGGCTGCTGCATGGAAGCGGATATCGAAGCCGATTTCTTCAATCCGCCAATCCGCGAACTTCCGCTTCATTATCTGCAGGATTGGTTTTTTGCGGCCTATGATCCCGAGGGCGTCTCAAAGCGAACGTGGTCCTATCTATTGCCGCGGATCCTTGAGGTTCTGGCAGTTGATGAAGAGCCAGCGAATGTCGGGCTGGAGGTTAGTCTGAACCGCTTCAGAACCGGGGATAAGGATCTATGGCCTTCGCAGCAGTGGGCGGTGCTGGACGACTTTCAGCGCGCTTATCTCGACCGGGAAATCAAACGAATAGGCGGTGAGTGTCTTGATGACGCGATCTGCATGTTTGGCTTGGCAGGCTGGCCTTTGAATGAGTTATTCGAGCAAGTCAGCGCGCAAAGCGACAGGATACTGGCCGAGCGATTTTTCAGTGACTGGTGTGTTGGCAGGCCAAGTATTTGGATCACGGCGTTCTGGGAACAACCGGGTAACACCGAGGCATTCAATTTTTATACCTCGCGCGATCTGTACGAGCGGATGGAAGCGCTTGCCTTGGATGAAGGTACTGACCCAGAACTTGCGGAAAAGGCGCTTTCGGTTGCCAGCGTGATCCAATCCAACGCCGATTGGGCCCAGCCCGGCTGATTGATCCAATTGTATACCCAGATAGACTTTGCATCTGGTTTCACGTCTCGGTAACCCATCGACAAACGGAGGAAATCCCATGTCTGCATTGCGAAATGACGTTGATCCTGACGGCTTGCTAGAATTCTCAGTCGTATTCACGGACCGCTCTCTCAATCACATGAGTGCGGCGTTCCAACAGGTGATGCGCGACATATCCGAGACGATGAAGGATGTGTATGCAGCAGACGCGGTTGCCGTGGTCCCAGGCGGTGGCACATATGCGATGGAGGCAGTCGCGCGGCAATTGGCCGAGGATGAAACCGTCATGGTTATCCGAAACGGCTGGTTTTCCTATCGTTGGACTCAGATTTTCGAAGCAGCGAAGCTACCCGCAGAAGAAATCGTGATGATGGCGCGGCGCGCGGGGAATTCAGACACCTCGCCATTCGCTCCAGCACCTCTGGAAGAGGTTATTGCGAAAATCGAAGAGACCAAGCCATCGGTTGTTTTCGCACCGCATGTCGAAACGTCTTCGGGCATGATCCTGACCGACGATTACATTGCCGCTGTCGCGAGGGCCGTCCACGAGGTTGGCGGGCTGTTTGTTCTGGACTGCATCGCGTCAGGGTGCGCGTGGGTTGATATGCGCGTACTTGGTGTCGACGTCTTGATTTCAGCGCCACAAAAGGGCTGGTCAGCGTCGCCAGCTGCCGGGCTTGTCATGATGAGCGATAAGGCGGTGGAGCGCGTCAAATCTCGACAGTCATCGAGTTTCGCGGTCGATTTGGGCAAGTGGTTGTCGATCATGGAAGCCTACATCAATGGCGGTCACGCTTATCACGCAACGATGCCCACCGATGCGCTTCGCGCTTTCCGTGACACGATGATGGAGTGCAAGGCGCTTGGATTTGACACATTGAAAGCGGCGCAGTGGGAACTTGGGACCAAAGTCCGCGCAGCTCTTGGCTCGCGAGGGTATCAGTCAGTTGCAGCAGACGAAAACGCTGCCCCGGGTGTCGTGGTCAGCTACACGGATGATGCGGCGATCCAAACGGGCAAGGCATTCGCCGCCGAAGGCGTACAGATCGCAGCTGGCGTGCCTTTGATGGTGGGTGAGGGTGACGGATACAAGAGTTTCCGCATTGGCTTGTTTGGATTGGACAAACTGGCTGACGTCGATGCTTGCGTTGCCCGATTAGAGTCGGCGCTCGACAAGGTCGCCTAAGCGCCCATTCCTGCCCGCATTATTGCTTTGCGTAATGGCTCGACGTCGTGGACGAGCCTCAACCCGAGGCTCCGAAGTCCCGCAATGGGCGGCGCATCGGAACGGCAAACCCGATTGTACAAATCTATCGCTTGCGCACGCGCATGAATGTCGCGCCGCCGCTTCTTTTCAAATGCGCTCAGGTATGCGCGGCTGCCAATGCTGTCAGGTTGCTCGACCGCAAGATTGATCAACGCAGACACATCTTGCAGCGACGTATTCAGCCCTTGGGCCCCGATAGGTGGCAGGACATGCGCAGCTTCGGCAACCAGTGCGGTTCGCTCCGAGGACAGGCTATTCGCCTCCTGAGTGACTATTGGCCAAACACGGCGCTCTGACGCCAAAGTCAATTTGCCCAGGACACTAGCTGAGCGTTTGGTTGCGGCTTCGGAAAAATTCTCTGGTCCCAAGTTCGACAGTCGCACCGCTTCAGGCCCGTCGTTCATCCAAACGACGGCTGATGCGTGTGATCCTTCCAATTCGGGTAATGGCACCAAAGTGAAGGCCCCGCCGCTTAGATACACTTCCGTCGAAATGTTTTGGTGCGGATCATCGTGCGTCACGATAAATGCGAGCGCCTTTTGGCCATAGCGTGTGGTTTTGACCTGAATGCCCAATTGAGTGCGCAAAGCACTGTTTCGGCCGTCTGCGCCGATAGCAAGCTTTGTGCGGACACGAGACTTGTCGCTTAGCGTGACAATGGCCTCGCGCTCTCTGGTCAAAATATTCGCCAAGCCTGCTCCGAACCGGAGTGTTACGTTTTCGGCGTTCCGCAGGAATTCGGTCAGAGACGCACGAGCGCGCCAGTTTGGTACGTTCCAACCGAACGCGGCCTCGCCGAGATCGCCAGCGACAAAGGTCCGATCCATACGGATCGCAACGTCTTCGCCTTCGGTGTCGACGACCCGCAAGGCCTCCAGCGGGGTCGCGTATGGCGCGAGAGGTGCCCAAGCGCCCGTTTGCTGTAAGAGCGCGCGTGCAGGCTCAAGGTAGGCTGTGGACCGCAAATCCGCCAAAGGATCAGACTCTTCGGACGGCGGTACATTCGGGTCCGCCAAAACGACCGAAAACCCTTCCTTGGCAAAGGCAGCTGCAGCGACCAGGCCAGCTATGCCCCCACCGGAGATGAAAATGTCAGACTGCACATCGCTCATGGTTTACACATAGGCCGGCAGCGGCGAAGCGGAAAGGACCATCAAGCGACCTGCGACAGGAAGCCCGCAAGGTCATTGGTGCTGTGATGAATGAAATCAGCGGTGACAGGCTCGGGACCGACATGAACCGTTGCCATACCCAGCGCATGCGGCGCTTCAAGGTTACGGGGTTCGTCTTCAAACATCGCTGCACGAGTTGGCTCGATACCGTCGCGGGCGAAGATCGCTTCAAAGGCCGCAATCTCAGGTTTGGGTCGAAAGTTCGCGTGCTCAACCCCATAAACGGCGTGAAATACTTCGGTTAATCCGCGCGCCTGAAGCACACGTTCTGCGTGGCGCCGCGACCCGTTGGTGTAAACGACGCGCCTGCCTGGAAGAGCTTCGATGGACGCAGCTAGCAATGCGTCGTGGGCCAAGTGTTCGAGTGATATTTCGTGCACATCTTCCAAATAAGGAAGCGGGTCGGCTCCGTGAACCTCCATAAGTCCGGCAAGCGTTGTCCCGTATTTGTGCCAATACTCGGTGCGCAGGCCGTCTGCCTCGGTCTTGGTGATGTTCAAAGTACGCGCGACCCAATCGGTCATGCGTACCTCAATCTGGTCGAACAGACGGGCTTCAGGTGGGTAAAGCGTATTGTCTAAGTCAAACACCCACGTGCTGATATGCGAAAAGGCGTCACGCATCCTTTCAGTCGCATAAAGGTCTGTACGAGCCAGCGCAACATTCCAAAGCTTGATTCATGGGGGCGCAGTACCGTAACGTCCTGCCACTGAACAAAAAATGGGACAATTTGTGATGGCTGACGGGCGTTCGGGACAGAAAGATGCCTACCAACTGATATTGCACGCCATTGATATTGGTACGTACCGCCCTGGCGATCGGCTTGTTGAAAACGAGTTGGCGGATCGTTTTGGCGTATCACGCACGCCAATCCGTGAGGCCTTGCAACGTCTTGAGACCCAATCGCTCTTGGCGCGCGACGGTCGTTCGTTGATCGTCGCTTCGCTGGATCACAACCAAATGGCGGAACTGTATGTCGTTCGATCCGAGCTTGAAGGACTTGCGGCACGGCTGGCGGCGCGGCATGCGACCGAAGAAGAAGTCCGGCTTCTCCGCACGATGGTCGACGAAGATCGCGAGCGGATCAACGATCCTTCAGCGCTAAGTCGAACCAACCGCCGTTTCCATCGCCAAGTACATTTGGCGTCGCACAACCGGTATCTTGTTCAGCAGCTCGATCTTGTTTACCGATCAATGGCCTTGATGACGACGACGTCATTGGCCGCCGAAGGACGCAGCGAGATTGCTTTGAACGAACACGCGGCGGTCGTTGATGCGATCGCTGAAGGGAATGCAGAAGCAGCCTATACAGAGCTTAAGGGGCATATCTCTCGCGCCTACGAAGCACGATTGCGGCAAGACGCTGATGCCAACTCGGACGGGGTAATTCTTCCGGACTAGTGAAGTGCCCATGGGCCGTTTTGTCCCAGAAGAACGGCCGCCAAAATAGCTCTCCCAAGCCTTTCAAACTCGCGAACGACGCAAGTGGCCAATAGAGGTGCATCAGCGGCGTGAACCAAATCAGGCCGCGATGGCGCGGCGTCGCCACGGCAACTGCAGCCACAAAGATGGTCGCAATCTCTGTCAGCAAGAATAAGATCCCGACCGCCACGATGACCGACTGCGACACGGCTCCGGAAATGGGGTGTGGCAGCCCGAACAGAACCAGCCAAAATGACCACATCAACGGTGCCAGCACAAATTGCGACAAGCTGCCGAGAAACAAGGCCTGGAACCCAAGGAAGCGTTTGGTGCCTAGGTCACGCCAAAGTTTCAACGGGTTGCGCATGTGGACAGCCCAAGTGATCGCATATCCCTTGATCCACCTTGATCGTTGCTTCAGCCAAGCTGGCACTGACGCGGTTGCCTCTTCCAGTGTTACGGATTGGATAAATTCCGTACGATAACCTCGCCGTGCGAGACGGATCCCCAGATCGGCATCCTCGGTCACATTATGTGCATCCCATGCCCCGATCTTGTCCAAGACGGATCGGCGAAAGAAAACCGTGGTTCCACCAAGCGGAATAGCGATACCCAATCGCACGAGACCCGGGAGTATCAGGCGAAACCAGCTTGCATAGTCGATCGTGAAGCAGCGTGTCAGAAGGTTCTGGCGGCTGTTGTAAAAATCCAGAATGCCCTGAAGGCACGCTACGTTTTCCGGTGCATCGGCAAACGCATTTGCGACTTTCCGTAGCTGCTCGGGATCTGGTGCGTCCTCGGCGTCGTAAACTCCGATTATTTCGCCGTTTGCGAAATCAAGCGCGTAGTTCAACGCGCGTGGCTTCGTTTTTATCGCCCCTTCTGGAACGCGTACGACCCGAAAACTGTCCGACAAGCTGGACTGCTGCAACGCCTTCTCCGTTTGGCTGTCTCCAGCCTCAACAATCAGAAGGATGTCCAGTTTTTCGCTTGGATATCTGAGGTTTGACAGGCGACGCACAAGGCGACTGGCAATCTCAGTTTCCTTGAAGAGCGGTACGAGAAGCGAAATTGCTGGCAGATTTGTATCCGAGACATACCTGAGGCGTGTCGTGCGCCAAGTTTTGAAAGCCCGCCGGGTTTGGCGCAATTGCAGAAAGGCCCCAACAGTCCGTATGCCTGTTACAGAAACCAAAGTCAGTACGGCCCAAATCGTGACGAGGGTAAGAACCGTGGTGGGCCACATGAAACTGGCGGCCACGAATATCGTCAGAAAGCCAAGGGTAAATGCCGTCGCACGGCGGCTGGACCAGTTTCTGCAACTTTCGGAAGCTTCAGTTTTTTTGGCTGCTCGGTTTGCAAGCTGCTGGCCGCGCATGTGCGTGATGCCAAATTGAATGGCCTTTCGTGGCAGTGAAACGCCTGCGATTGGACCGAATACGCGCTCAAGGCTTGCTCGTTCTCTTTCAAGGACGTGTTGATCGGGTGTTGCGACCAAAGACAGAGCGCCGACGCGTTGCAGAGGCAAAACACCATGCTGCAGGGCGTAGTCCGGAGCCAGTTGGTCCAGAAGGCGTGCGTCGCCCAGCGGAAGCCTGAGCGGAAACGAAGAAGATGCCTCCGCCTTTGGAGGCATCTTTCGTCGTCTGACAGACAGAAATTGGGGAGGCAGGGCAGCAGACACTCGAAACGCAAAAGTGGTTAACGGTTCTTTGCTGCCTAGCCCTCCTTGGTTAATCGGCGGTTAAGCCGGCCAAGTTTATCCAATCGCTCTAAGTTTTCTGGTGCCAAGGCCAACACCCAAAACAACGAGCGCCAAGGCGACCCAATTCAGTCCAATGGGATTGTCCGCACCGATGCCTGACATTGCCATGATCACCAGTCCTGCGCATGTCGTCAGCGCACCAATCGTCGCCTGCCAGGGGCCGGGAAGACCCGTCGAGGGACCTTTCGATGCGCCTTCAAATCGCATGAAGATCAGCACAAAGGGAAGCAGTACGGCGATGTAGACAAGCATCCAGATCGGTCGTGCAGCCCACCACGCAGCAGTTCCGGGGTCGACTTTCAAACCAATGGAACCAAGCCAATATGCGCCGCCAACTGCGAGGATCAAAGCCGTCATGTGCCACAAGTACACTGTCATAATCATCTGA
>JAPPOI010000133.1:1190-5909 GCA_028818055.1 Boseongicola sp. | reverse complement strand
CGATGACTGCAGCCCACGGTGTTGTTTTTTTAAGCCATGTGTTTGCGGCACGTTCTACAAGTAGAATGATACCGATTTGAACGCTCCCGATAGCCAGCATTGCGACCGTAGGAGGGCGTGTGTTTGAAACTTCCTGACCAGGAACGCTAACCATGCTTACCGGATAGCCGGCCTGCGTCAGCAGATACCACAGCCAGACGGCGCCGAATGCTGTTAGCCCGATTGCCGCGGCTGACTTTCTGCCCGCGTCGTGCCACCAATATCCAAGCTGGTGAACCGCCAGCCAGACAAAGCCGTAGTTTGACCAGCGCAGCCAACCTTGGTCGTGGTTAAACGCCGAATAGTCGACAGCGATTGCAGCCAGTACAAGAAAGACAACAGACCAAAGCCCGAATTTCTCCCACGCAATCCAAGAGATTGGCACGGCAACAGTGATCACGATGTAGACGGCGAGGAACCAGATCGGGACAAGGGCGGCTTGAGTGACTTCCTTGACCTGTTCAGTCTCCATGCCGGCCTGAGAAGCAATGACAGCGAGCACGGCCCAAACGATAACGAGGGGAACGGTTGGGACGAGCAGGCGAGAGAGCCGGGTCGCAGCCCAGGTTCGCGCTTTCTCGTTGTCGCGCAGGGCGGATTTCCAAGATAACGAGTTTGAAAACCCCCCGACGAAGAAGAAGACCGGCATAACTTGCGCGACCCAAGTTGCATACTGGGTCCACGGCTGTTCAGCCAAAAGAATGCTGAGTTGCAAGGAATTGTCTCGATCCACGGCGGCAACCAGAAGCCAATGGCCGAAAATTACAAAAAGGATCGCAATGGCACGGTAGAGGTCAATTGCACGATTTCGGCTATCCGGCGTGCGCTCAGCAGCCCATTTTGCTATGGCCCAAAGGCCGCTTGGCAGCGCTTCTGTGACTTCAGTCATGTCTGACCTCTTTCGTGAATCTCATTCATGAACATTGTTCATAAAAAATACAACCTGTCAATCTCCGGAGTTTTGCCGGACAAATCGTTCAACAATAGGGCAGATCAGGTACTTTTTGTGCTTAATTCGCTACAATAGAAGCGGCCTGCAAAGCCTGTGCCTGGCAGAATACCTTATTGATATCAGGCGCTTGCAGATGTCTCTAACCGCGCTGTCATCGCCTCGGCGAAGCGCTCGAACAGGTAGAAACTGTCTTGCGGCCCCGGGCTCGCCTCAGGGTGGTACTGCACAGAAAAGACCGGGCGGTCCGTCATACGGATCCCGCAGTTCGATCCATCGAACAGCGAAACATGGGTTTCGATCACGCCTTTTGGCAGTGTTTGACTGTCGACGGTAAACCCGTGGTTCATTGATGTGATTTCGACCTTGCCGGTTTCAATGTCTTTGACAGGATGGTTTGCGCCATGGTGGCCGTGGTTCATTTTTACGGTGTTTGCACCTAGGGCCAGCGCCAGCATCTGGTGGCCCAAACAGATACCAAAAACCGGGATATCAGAGGATTCCAATACGCCTTTAATCATTGGGACGGCATATTCGCCTGTTGCTGCCGGGTCACCGGGACCGTTTGACAGGAACAATCCATCTGGGTTCAGCGCCAGAACATCGTCCTTAGTGGCAGAAGCGGGAAGGACGGTGACATCGCAACCGACACTCGCAAGGCATCTTAGGATGTTGCGCTTTGCGCCGTAATCGATTGCAACAACTTTGAACTTTGGGTTCTCGACTTTCGGGAAGCCGTCCGGCCAAGCCCAACGCATTTCATCCCAGCGATAGGATTGGCTGCATGTAACGTCTTTGGCCAGGTCCAACCCGACAAGGCCCGGAAATCCGCGGGCTGCCTTGACCAGAGCTTCGACATCGAAATTTCCGTCTGGATCATGCGCAAGCGCGACGTGAGGTGCGCCTTGCTGGCGAATGGCACGGGTAAGGCGACGAGTATCAATCCCGCCAACGCCAACGCGTCCGCGACGCGCCAGCCACTCGTCCAGTTTTTCGGCCGAGCGCCAATTGGATGGCTCTGTCGGGTCCCACTTCACAACCAGCCCCTCAGCCACAGGGTCGCCGGTTTCGTCGTCCTCAGGGTTAACGCCAACGTTGCCGATGTGGGGGAATGTGAATGTCACGATTTGCCCAGCGTAGGACGGATCGGTCATGATTTCCTGATAACCGGTCATAGCCGTGTTGAAGCACAACTCGGCAATCCGCTCGCCGGTGGCACCAAAGCCCTGACCGTAAAATATCGTGCCGTCGGCCAATGCCAAACACGCGGTGGGTTTCTTCGCGACGTCAGGCATAGGGGCTCCTTTCTCGGCTTAAACGGTCAGGGGTGTACGCCGTCACGCACCTAGCGTCAAGCAAGAAAGAAATTTCAGTAATTATTTAAAATCAATATGTTAAGACGTTTATCAACTGTTGATGCCAAGTTTTGCATTGGGTATGGTCGGAAATGCTCTGAACCATGGGGATGAGACAGAGATGGAATTACGTGGGCAAATCAATCAAGCCCTGAAAGACGCCATGAAAGAGAAAGACGCGATGCGTCTTTCGACGCTGCGTTTAATCAATGCTGCGATCAAAGATCGTGACATTGCCAAGCGTGGTGAAGGCGATGGCGATGACTCAGGTGTGTCCGGTGACGAAATTCTCGTCATCCTCGGCAAGATGGTGAAGCAACGCCAGGAAAGCGCCCGAGTATACGAAGAGGGCGGACGTCTTGAGCTTGCTGAAAAGGAATTGGAAGAGATCAAGGTGATCGAAACCTTCCTGCCGCGTCAGCTGAGCGAAGATGAAACCAAAGCCGCAATCTCAAAGGCGATTGACTCGACTGGTGCCAGTTCAATCCGCGACATGGGAAAGGTCATGGGCGAATTGAAATCCAAATACACCGGACAGCTCGACTTTGGAAAAGTGGGGCCGTTAGTGAAGGATTTGCTAGCCTGAACGCAGCTTAGCCCAAAAGCGTCCTTTTTCTTAGGTCTCGCTCAGCCTCCCTTGAAGCTCGGCAAACAGGCCCTCGCGCTCTTCTGGTGTCAGAAACGCGCCGAGTTCTACCTCGCGTCCACCTCCACGAAGTGTAAGATAGTTCTTCACGGGGCCATCTTTGCGCA
Organism: Boseongicola sp.; assembly: GCA_028818055.1. Taxonomy (GTDB): domain Bacteria; phylum Pseudomonadota; class Alphaproteobacteria; order Rhodobacterales; family Rhodobacteraceae; genus JAPPOI01. The sequence goes on along the minus strand of JAPPOI010000133.1, from coordinate 2,813 downwards.
GGTTAACGGTGACCCAATGAGGGTTCGCTTCCCATTCCAACATGGGCCCCTTGGCCGGGACGTGAGCGAGATACATGTGGTCATCAGACAGGCTCAGTTCCTCGCGCAGTGACATGTGCCGTTTGTTGGCAAATAGTGCCTTCCACATGCCGAAAAGCGCGATACCAAAGAACATCATCAAAACCCAAGCCACCGGTGTGCCCAACACGGCGAACAACGGCAGCGTCAGCAGCAAAGCCGTTGTGCCGATGAACCAGCTGAAGCCAGCGGGTGTCATCGATTGATGCGGCCAAAGCGTCAATTCGGTTTCACTGGGATTTTCTGTCCAACGGTACGGCATGAGTTAATTCTAAGGCGAGAGTGGTTAACCTCAAGCCAAGAATTGGTGATCGGCCAAACGGTCGCAGGGATTTGTTAAACGGCGTGGGGACGCAGTTTTTCGACTTCCGGCCGGTACGGTGTCGCGCTGTCCGGTAATTTCGGCAGGATAACGGCATCTTGGTACCTCAGCTGCTTCAAAAGCACCGGGATAAGTTCCCGGAATGCCGCGAACAAAGACGGATAAGCCGGCGGCAGGTCATGTTTAATCTGCTCGTGCAAGTCTGGCAGGCGATAGTAGGGGACCATGGTGAACATGTGGTGTTCGACATGGTAGTTCATGTTCAAATAGATGAAGCGGCTGATCGGGTTCATCATGACGGTTCGCGTGTTCAACCGATGGTCAGTGACATTTTCCGCCATGCCAAGATGCTGGAGGACCCCAGTCATAACCATGTGCCATGTCCCGTAGACCCGAGGCCCGCCAATAAGCAGAATGGGCAGCCACGAGCCGAAATACACGGCTGAGCCGATTGTGGCGGCAAAAATGACGGTCCAGATACGTGCCGTGCGTACGACCCTCGGAATGTCTTGGTCGCGAACATATGTCGCTTCGTCCGGATGGAGCTTGCCAGACGCATGCAGGATCAGACGGCGCAAGTTTACATTCAACTCGATCAGGCCAAAGACGTTCGCACAAAGCCTGAGAAGGTCAGGTGGGCGCATCGCCTGAATTTCTGGGTCGCGCCCCACGATGATCGTATCGGTGTGGTGTCGCACGTGCGAGGCGCGCCAGACGATTGGCGATCGGATCAGGCAAAAGCTCGCGATCTGATAAATGACTTCGTTCATCCAGGGGGTTTTGAAGGCAGTCCGATGACCGCATTCATGCCAGCGTGCATCAGATGCCGACGAGTAGAGCACACCATAGATCAACCAAAATGGAAGCGACCACCAACTTGGCCAAAGAAGTACCGCGAACGTCGCCGAACCGAGCAAGAGGCCAAGCCACAGAAGTGCATCTCTGAGGGCAATGCGATCATCCTTTTTCATCAAGGACCGGATCTTGGCAGGATCGATATCTGTGCGATACCAGCTTGGATTGGCCAAGCCGCTTTGCTCTGCCTCGCGTGTCGTTTGACCAGTGAGCGAATAGTCTTGCGTCATGCTTTCAATCGGATCCTTTGTGCGCCGCCATAGCTTCTTCCAGAATGGCAAGATTTCCAAGTTTTTTGGCATGACGCGCATGCTCGATTGGACGTTCGAAGCCATAATCTGAATCGCGAGACATTGGGTCAGCTCCGG
>JAPPOI010000133.1:0-1180 GCA_028818055.1 Boseongicola sp. | reverse complement strand
CGCTCGTCCGATGGCTTCCGCGCCAAGAGCCGCCGCGACATGGAGAGGCGTCACGTCAAGCGTTCCGGGCAGGTTGACGTCAGCACCTCGGTCAATCAGCAGCTGGACAATGCTTAGATTTTCGCCCTGAATTGCCGAGCCGAGCGGGGAGATACCATCGTCTTCGTGGAAGTTGATTTCGACCCCATGATCCAGCACCCAGGCGACAGCGTTTAGATTTCCAGCGTCAATCGCGTTGGTTAACCAATGCCTTTCAAGAAATCGATCGGTGCCATGTGGAAGGTCCGGGATTTCCTTCTTTAGCTCGTCCAACTTCGTCAGTTCGCCGTCGGTCATTGCCTGATAAACGCGATCAAATTCCGCAACGATGTCTTCGTCGAAGTGTTTTCGGGACGAGAAAAGTGTCCAGATGAAAACAAATGGGAAGACTACGAGCATCAAGATGAACACAAAGCCAAGCAGCAGAATGACCACGACGCTCGCCAAGGCGACCGAAATCAGGTTCATCAAGCTCTGCAGACTACGCATCGCAACGTCCACTTACCCGTATTCAATTTCCGGACCCTAGCAATCAAACCAGCCCAAATTCCAGACGGGTAAGGCTGCCAGACCAATAAAGAAAAAGCCCCGCCGAAGCGGGGCTTTTCTGAGAGACGCCTTGGGATTAGTGGGCGTGGCCCTTGTCCCAATCTTCCTGCTTCGGAAGTATCTCAAATGTGTGCTCCGGTGGAGGCGTTGGAAGTGTCCACTCCAGTGTATCCGCAGCCGGGTTCCAATAGTTGTTCTCGGTGATCCGCTTGCCAGCGAAGATCGTGTAGAACACGATGCCGATGAACAGCAGGAACGACGCAAAGGCCAGGAACGCGCCCCAAGACGACCATTCGTTCCAGTAGGCATAGCCCTCTGGGTAGTCGATGTAGCGGCGTGGCATACCCTGACGTCCCAGGAAGTGCTGTGGGAAGAAGGTGATGTTGGCGCCGATGAAGAACGTCCAGAATTGGACCTTGCCCAAGAATTCCGGATACTCGCGACCCGACATCTTTCCGATCCAATAGTACGTTCCGGCAAAGATACAGAACACCGCTCCCAGCGACATCACATAGTGGAAGTGCGCCACGACATAGTAGGTGTCGTGATAGGCGCGGTCGACGCCAGCTTGGCTCAGTACGATGCCTGTGAC
>JAPPOI010000393.1 GCA_028818055.1 Boseongicola sp. | reverse complement strand
ACCAAGACAATTGCGCCTGCCGCAACGCGAATGGTCGCGAAGTTTGCCGGCCCGATCGCCCCATCCAGAAGCGCAAGGCGATTGAGGATTGAATTCGCCGCAAAGGCCACCATCGCCAGCGCAGTCAGGGACAAAAGTTTCATTCACGGCCTTCGGCTAAGTGCACGCGTACCTTCACTGCGAACAGCCGCAATGTCCAATAACAGATGAATGAACCCTGGGGTCTGCGAGTAAGCCGGCCGTCAGTGAGCCATCAGCACCGGCACTTCAGTTTGATGCAACATCGCATTGGTTGTTCCACCAAAGAAAAGTTCGCGCATCCTTGAACGCCCAAATGCACCCATAACAACCAGATCCGCTCCAACTTCATTGGCCCGCTGTTTGATGGCCATCGAAACCGGATGGCCGCCACTTGGGAACTGCGAAACAGTGACATTGCAGCCGCGGTGGCTCAGCCAGCGCGCCATGTCCGAGCCGGGGTCTTCACCGTTGTCATCCACCACCGCCTTTGGATCAATGCAGGCAATGACGACCTCGTCCGCGGCTTCCAACATGGGCAGGGCACTGTGAATGGCGCGCGCCGCTGTAAGTTCAGCATTCCACGCCAAGAAAACCTTCTTCGGTTGCTCAAGGATGTTTCCATTCAGACGCAAGCTGGTCGGAGACTCAAACAAAACGCCGTAAGACGCTGCCTTGAAGAGATCCGGGTCGCTTTCGCGCAAGCCCTTCGACACCGTCGCGATGTCGCTGACCATCGCGCGTTGCGCCACAATCTCGCGCACATCAACAGAGGCGCAATGCACCGGTTGCACATCGCCCGAGACGCCAGCCTCTTGCAAAATGGCTTCGACCGCGTCCGCGGTGGCCTTCAACTGGGCCTTCTCTTCCTTGACCAGTTCCATCCACTCGCTCAACACGCCCAGGCCGCCATAGGGCAACGCGCCATAGGCGTTCATTGGCTGCGACGGCAGCTCGCGAATGATCAGGCACATGAGGCGCGTTCCGCTCGTTTCCGCGTTCGCGCAAAGCGCGCGCAGTTCGTCTTTAGGAACAGTGTCTCCCATGACAAAAAGCAGGGTCTGGTCGGTCAACATTGCAATTCTTCCTCTCGCTTCGGGCGTCGAAACGCCGAACTCGTCTATTTGTCTCAGTATTGCTGATGGCCCATGTTCCAGCCCTGATCTGGATCAACTTTCTATGATATTTGCGCATTGACGCATCTGCGGCGTGATGATGTCGTCGGACCCGAACCAACCCAAGGACGCGAGCGCAATGAAAGAAGAATTTTGGCAGGAACGCTGGCGCGAAAACCGCATTGGCTTTCACGAGGCGCAGCCAAACGATCTTCTGGTTGCCCACTTTGATCGGCTGGGGCTCGTGCCGGGTCAGACGATCTTTGTGCCGCTGTGCGGGAAAGCGTTTGATCTGGACTGGCTGCGCGACAGGGGCCTGAACGTCATCGGTGTCGAGTTCAACGAAGACGCAGTGAAAGAGGTGTTCGCGCGACTGAACCTAACACCCGAAGTTGAGCCCGTTGGCGCGCTGAAAAGATATCGCGCTGACCACCTGACGCTCTTTGTCGGCGACTTCTTTGAGCTTTCGGAAGACACCCTCGGCACAATCCATGCCATCTACGACCGCGCCGCGCTTGTCGCCCTGCCGGAAGACATCCGCGCCCGATACGCCGCACATCTGCCCAAGATCACGCGTCAGGCGCCGCAATTGGTCATCAGCTTTGACTACGACCAATCCCAAACCGCCGGCCCGCCGTTTTCTGTCCCCAACGCCGAGATCGCGCGGCTCTACGCAGGCGTCTACACAGTTGAACCCGTTTTAAGCCGCCCGATAGGAGGGTTCCTGGCCGAGCGGTGCGAGGGGGCGGAGAATGTGGTTGAGTTAACTCCATAGGCTTCGCACAGCCGGTTCGATGGGGCAAAACACCTGGAAGCAGCTTTGATGGTGCTTTGACATGCCGTACCTGGTGTCAAATACCGTCAAAATTTGAACAAATTGAATCATCAGAATGCAATCCATAGTTGAAAATTTGGAACTGTATTCGTGGTTTATTTTCTCGGATTTCTTACTCTAGTTGCTATTTTCCTCATTTTGCATCGAACGGGACAAAGGTTTGACGGTCCTGCTTCCAAGACACTCGAGGAAACAAGCAGACAAGCGGTCATAACAAAGGAGCGTAAGACAGCTCCGGCTCCACGTTTCGACCCCTCCACTGCCAAACATCTCGACAAAAAGCGGATTCTTGAGGGAGCCGCTTACATTGTCGACGGCGACACATTACGGATTAAGAACATACAGGTCCGGCTGTTCGGTATTGACGCGCCTGAGTTAAATCACCCGTACGGGCGTAAGGCCATGTGGGCTCTGCGCGGTCTCTGCAAAGGTAAAATCGTTCGTGCAGAGATTACAGACGAGGACAAATACGGGCGCACAGTTGCATGTTGCTTCCTGCCGGACGGGCGAGATCTTTCAGCTGAAATGGTTTCGAGGGGTTGGGCGATCGACTGGCCCAAATATTCGGGTGGTAAATACCGAAACCTAGAGACTAAGGACGCTCGAAAGAAACTTTTTCTGGCCGATGCTCGGCAAAATGGACGGATGCACGTCTGGCGAAATTTTGATGAAAGAAAAAAGCTAGCTGATTGACGTTCCAAGTTGAATTGTGCGCTGGGTATGTAGGACTTTCAAACCCCTTGACACACCCCCATTCCCACGTTATACGCCCCAAATCACCACACCCCGGATTCGTCCGGG
>JAPPOI010000078.1 GCA_028818055.1 Boseongicola sp. | reverse complement strand
GACGATCACGTCAGGACGTGTCAGTTGAAAATCTTCCGCGACCCAAAATCCAAGAGCACCGGGCAGCGAAACGATCGTTGGGCGAATTTCCACGCCTGAAAGACTGGAGACACGGTTCAACAGCTCTTCCGAGATTTCTGGAACCGGCGCCACACCGATTTGGATGTGTGGAACGCCGTTTGTTGTCTCCGGGATGGGAGATTGGCGGGTCGGCAGTTCGGCCGTTTCGGCCCAAGCTACGGTTACCATCGCCGTTGCTGCCAAAGCGCCAAGCATCCGAAACATACTTTTGAGCATTTGATTTATCCTCAATTCTCGCAATTTCTGTTTCCTTAGGGGTCGACTATACAATGAATATCAGTTTAGTTTTGAAGTTATGAAACAAATTGTACTGTTATGCAACAATATGTTCTATAGATTGAGTGTGCATGAATACACATGAAGATCCCCGGCTAATTGCCACCCGGACGCAGGCGATAGAGGCGGCCTTGAAGCTGTTACGCGAGAAAGGGGTCTTAGCGGTCACCCATGCTTCGGTGAGCGCAAAGACAGGTATTTCACGAAGTACGCTTTATCGGCATTGGCCTACACTCAACGACCTACGTAACAACGCCTTTCGACAGGCTGCGACGTCGCCTGACTTCGCTGCCCGGACAAATGGGCCTTTGAAAACCGATCTGGCGTGGATACTCGGAGTCCTTTTGACGGCCTTGAACGACACAGCTTGGGGCCAAGTAGCACCCCAAGTCATTGCGGCGGCTGCGACGGACGATCAGGCGAAATCCGTTATCAACTCGTTCATGGCAGATCGGTTCGAGAACGTCCGAGAGATTTTCAATGCCGCCAAAGAGCGTGGTGAGTTGCCTACCGATCTCGATGTGCAGCCGTTGATAGAAATGGCAGTGGCGGTTCCATACTTCCGCAAACTTGTCGCTGGTTTGCCACTGGATGCAGACTGGCTTGAGACTCACGTCGACCTGATCTGTGAACTAGCAACGTCAGCGAGCACCACTATGCGACGCTGACACCAAACACCCATCCGACGCCAGCTGTAACGGCCATGGCGAGCACACCCCAGAAAACAACCCGGTTCGTGGCTTTCAGAATTGGCGCCCCGCCTGCTTTCGCGCCTAGCGCGCCCAAGGCGGCCAAGGCTAGGACAGTTACCACCAAAACGACAGGAATGATCGAGGCTTCAGGAGCGAACCACGCTGCAATCAGCGGCACGGCCGCAGCGATGCTGAATGTCACGCCCGACGTTACCGCCGCCTGAAGAGGCCGCGCCGTGTGAATGTCAGACAATCCAAGCTCGTCGCGCACATGCGCGCCCAGCGCATCATGTTCCGTAAGCTCCTTGGCAACAGTCATGGCCGTAGCCTCTGTGAGGCCCTTCTCTTGATAGATCTGCGCCAATTCGATCAGCTCTTCTTCCGGCTGCGTCTGAAGCGCGTGGGCTTCGCGTGCAATATCGGCGCGCTCGGTATCGGATTGGGATGAGACTGATACATACTCACCTGCCGCCATTGACATGGCTCCGGCGGTTAACGCCGCAAGACCTGAAATCAGAACGGTCTCAGTCGTGGCCGCCGCCGCAGCCACCCCGACAATAAGGGACGAGACTGACACGATACCATCATTCGCGCCAAGTACAGCGGCTCGAAGCCACCCGCTTCTGTTAATCAGATGAGGATCGTCTGGATGCGCTGAAACGTTGGCCATGTCTTGTCCTTCTGCGTTCTGAGATAAGATATTCACTTTGGCGGCATAAAGAAGGGCCGATAAGCGAACGTCCAAAGTGATGCTGAAATCGGTGCGCGGTCGCGGCCGATTTCACAGTTGTGCTTTCGTCAAAAGTTCTTTGAGGGTTTCTTTTTCGTCGTGAGAAATAGGGGACAGAAGATCACCAATGACGTCCGCAACTGTACCCATCAGTTCTGCCACGACCTGATCGCCTTCTGGCGTCAATGATACCAAGCTGACCCGCCCATCATCAGGCGACAGTTGTCGCTGAACGAGCCCTTTCTCTTCCAAGGATCGAATGGTGCGCGTCATCTGGGATTTGTCGCGTGCCACGCGTTGGGTGAGTTCGTTCAGGCCGCAACAACCCATTTCAGCCAGGGTCATGAGGACAATTCCCCCGCTTGGACCAACGGCTTTTCGATCAAATTCCGGTGCTCGAGCCTGAAGTCCGAAGTGAATGCGTCGCATGAGGCGATCAACCAGAAGCGCGAGTTCAGTATCTTGCATGTCAATCCATTAGTTGACTAAGTCCACTAAAATGTTTAGTGGACTATATCAACTTAACGAGACACCGGCCTGCTGGCAAATCTTTGGTTAGGAGCACCAAAATGAGCAACCTGCATATCAACCTGCTGAAAATCGCCGCCGTACTTTGGATCATTTGGGGATTGGTGCATACCCTCGCGGGCGTCATGGTTCTGTCGAGCGACGCTTCTGGCGGATTTCAGGCGATCGCCGATGCAGTCGATCCGGCCGCGCTTCAGGCAGAGTATCATGCGGCAGTTGGCGGCGTTCTTAACCAGCATGGCTGGAACCTAGGATGGTTTGGCATCGCAACGATTATCGGCGGGATTTTGGTCTGGCGACGGAACATGACCGCCATTTGGGTGACCGGCATGATCGGCGGGCTTGCTGATCTTGGATACTTGTTGTTCGTCGACTTCCCCGGATACGTGAATTTCTTCCCCGGAACAGTCATGACGTTTATCTCGGGCGCGGCGATCGTGTGCATTTTCTTTGTCTGGTTCCAAT
>JAPPOI010000336.1 GCA_028818055.1 Boseongicola sp. | reverse complement strand
CGTCAGATGTGTATTATAGACTGATGCCACGAAGATCGCGCGGGGTAAGTGTTTGCATAAGACGCGCAGCATCGGGGCCCCGCAATTCGACCTGCCGCTCGCAAGACACGTCCCAGACCTGAACGTGTTTTTTCAGGTGGTGATAATCGGCTTCCGGGCTTTCGAAAAACGCAGGAAGTAGCATGTGGTTATAAACGGTATAGGCACCGACGCCTGACGCTTCGACGGCGTCCGAAAATGGCGTGCGACGCAAGCGGCGCGATGGAGCAATCAAGGCCATGTGAGCGATCCTTAGGTGCGTGCCTGTTGGCGGAGTTCGAATTTTTTGATTTTACCAGTCGCAGTTTTCGGCAGTTCGCCGAACACAACAGACTTTGGCGTCTTGAAGCCTGCCAGTCGTTCCCGGCAGAATTTGATGATGTCGTCATCACTTGGCGATGTGCCCTCACGCAGTTCTACAAATGCACACGGGACTTCCCCCCATTTGTCGTCTGGTTTGGCAACCACGGCAGCGGCTTGAATGTCGGGATGACGGTAGAGGACGGCCTCGACCTCGACTGACGAAATGTTTTCACCACCAGAGATGATCACGTCTTTCAATCGGTCGCGGATCTGCATGTACCCATTGTCGTGAACAACCGCCGCATCGCCGGACCAGAACCAGCCGTCCTTGAATGCTTCAGCGCTTGCACCTTCGTCTTTGTAATAACCCTTCATCACCGTATTGGCCCGGATCGCGACCTCGCCTTGGGTTTCGCCGTCACGAGGCACTGGTTGGCCGGTTTCCCTGTCAAGAACAGCGACATCCTCAACCATGGGAAACGCAATCCCCTGATGGGCCTGCAGTTCCGCTTGCTCTGAGGCTGGCAGCGTTTCCCAGTCCTCCTGCCACAGGCATTGCGTGATATGGCCGTACGTTTCGGTCAGCCCGTAGACTTGCATGACATCAAGACCCATCGCGCCGGTTTTCTCCAAGATCGCAGGCGGTGGCGGCGCCCCAGCGGTCATGACGCGAATGCGCGGTTCATATGCCTCGGCAGGTGCATCGGGGCTTTCCGCCAACATTTGCAGGATAATCGGGGCCGCACCGAAATGCGTGACGCCTTCATACTGGATGGCTTCGAAAATCCGTGCCGGAACCGGATCGCGCGTGAAAACCATCTTTGCTCCGACTAGCGGAAGCATCCAAGGATGGCACCAACCGTTGCAGTGAAACATCGGGACGACGGACAAATAAGAGATGAAGTGTGGGACCTGCCATGCGTTCACGGTGCCCGTGGCCATAAGCGCGGCCCCGCGGTGATGGTACACAACACCCTTCGGCCGACCGGACGTACCAGAGGTGTAATTCAGCGCCAAAGCCTGCCACTCATCGTCAGGTAACCCGGTTCCATCAAAGGCGTCGTGGTCCAGAAGTGTATCGTAAGCGTCGTCCACCTGGAGACCGGCGTCCGGCCCTTCGGCATCCACGATCGTTACCAGCGGACATGACCGACCATTTATCTCGAAGGCAGCTTGGGCGAGACCCACATAGGCGCTGTCGGCTATCACCAGCTTGGCGTCGGCGTGGTCAAATATGTAAGCAACGGTTTCAGGTTCGAGCCGCGTGTTGATGGTGTTCAGAACCGCGCCAATCATCGGGACGGCATAATGCAGCTCGTAAAGGTGCGGTATGTTTGGGCACAGGACCGAGACCGTATCACCCTTGCCAATTCCCCGCGCCTGAAGACCGCCTGCGATCTTGCGCACGCGCTGCGCGAACCCGTCCCAGTCCAAACGCATCTTTCCGTATGCGATCGCTGGACGGCTCGCGTGAACAACTGCCGCTCTGTTCAGATGCGACATCGGTGTCAGCGGCACATAGTTCGCTTGGTTGGCCGCCTGCGCTTCAAATTGGTTGTGCATGTCGCTCTCCCTTGTCCGCGAACAGAACGTTCGGCCCGTCAGCTTGGTCCGTGCCAGTCGATCTGGCAAATTTCGGCGGACCGCCCTTCAAAATCCCAAACACGGCCAAAGGCGCGCAGGCGTCCTTGGTTTGCCGTTGCAACCGTGATGTCTGGACCCATCCAGTATTGCGAGTTCGTGATGACAAGATCGTTTTCCGGATCCTTGCCAGCAACCGGAACCACTTCACCTTTGATCCGCTTGCCAACAACGATGCGGCGCGTTTTGCCTTCGTTCTCATAGGTGATGGGCTGACGCTCATGGCCAAGCAGTTCGGACACCAGAATGCTGAACAGACCTGTAGTGCCGCGCGCCTTGCCCGACATGATCGTTACGATGGCATCATAGGCATCCTCGCTCGCGCGATCGTCGATAAACAACGCCACTTTCCAGTTGCCGCGCGCCATGCGCTCGGGAATTTCGATCATCAAGCCAATGTTCAGACCGGAGATATCGACATCGCCGTATTGGCCTTCGTCGATGCGGATGCCGCCCCATGTCTGGCAATGACCCTCGGTGGGAGGGTGTTGACCAAGCGAAACCACGCACGGGCAGAACACCGTACAATTGCAGTTCAGGATCAACTCGCCCTTCATTGTCCAGGGTACAGTTCCTATCGCGCCGTCCAGAGCCATGTTTTCTCTCCTGTTACAGTCCGTTAACCGCAAGTGCGGCTGCGCCCGCCAACAAGGCATAACCAAGTGGCCGGCTGATCCAGCGCCCGATATCGGGCAATTTTTCCAAAATCATGATCAGGGTTGCGAGCGCCATAAACGCCCAGCTCATGACGCCGCAGACGAAGGCGAGCAGCATCAGCGCCCAGCAGCACCC
>JAPPOI010000220.1 GCA_028818055.1 Boseongicola sp. | reverse complement strand
TCATCTGCATTCAACGTTGCGGATGGCTTTGCTGTTCAAGGAATTTAAACGTAAGGTCGACGAGCCTGTGAAAGTTGTCATTGGCAAGCCAATTTCACCGGACGATATCCAGTCTCGTCGTAACAATCCGATTGCAATGATGGACTTTTTGCGCGCTTCGACCTATGCCCTGTCGCCGAAGCCGTTGCGATCTTTGGATTACGGTTTCGAGTTCGAAGATAAGCACAAAAGGGCGATGTCCGATGGCCGTGGGCATACTGGATAGTGGACTTGGCGGGCTGACAGTCTTGAAAGCTGTCACAGAGCGCATGCCTGACGTGCCTTTCGTGTACTACGGCGACAATGCGCACACGCCGTACGGCACACGTGACGCGGACGACGTCTATAATCTGACTGTGAAGGGCACAGAGCGTCTTTTTGCGGCTGGATGCGATCTGGTTATTCTGGCCTGCAATACGGCGTCTGCGGCGGCGCTTCGGCGGATGCAGGAAGGCTGGGTACCGGAAGGTAAACGCGTGCTTGGCGTTTTTGTTCCGCTGATCGAGGCGCTGACCGAACGACAGTGGGGCGATAATTCTCCGCCGCGCGAAGTCTCGGTAAACCATGTCGCTTTGTTCGCCACTCCCGCGACTGTTAGCAGCCGTGCCTTCCAACGTGAGCTGGCATTCCGCGCCATCGGCGTCGATGTCGAGGCGCAAGCGTGCGGAGGCGTTGTCGACGCAATCGAAGACGGCGACATGATTTTGGCTGAAGCTTTGGTCCGCAGCCATGTCGATGCTCTGAAAAGAAAGATGCCGAACCCGGACGCGGCCGTTTTGGGATGCACCCACTATCCCATTGTCGAGAGTGTGTTTCAGGACGCATTGGGTTCGGAGGTGAAGGTTTTTTCACAAGCCGACCTTGTGGCGGAAAGCTTAGCCGACTATTTGGAGCGCCACCCGGAGATGCGGGGCAAAGGCGAAGTTTCGATGTTTTTGACAACTGGTGATCCGCAACGTGTGAGCGATCAGGCAACACGATTCTTGCGACGACGTATCGATTTTCACGCTGCATGATTGCGGCGCAAATCCACACGTCTTAAACATTCAAAAATTCTGAAGGAGTGGGCACATGCCCCATAACATCGCCATTCTGGGCGCGAGCGGTTACACAGGTGCGGAACTTGTCCGGCTGATCGCAACGCACCCAAGTTTTGAGATCAAGGCGCTTTCCGGCGATCGGAAAGCCGGCCAACCAATGGCATCGGTCTATCCACACTTGCGTCACATGAACCTGCCAGACCTGTGTCGGATCGAAGATATCGATTTTTCAGACATCGACATGGTGTTCTGTGCATTGCCGCATGCCACCAGCCAAGCGGTTATCAAGGCTTTGCCGGACGGTAAGAAAGTCGTCGACCTTTCGGCCGACTTTCGGCTTCAGGACGAAGCGGCTTATGAGACGTGGTATGGCAAGCCCCATTCTGCGCCTGATCTGCAAAAGAAAGCTGTGTACGGCCTGACAGAGTTCTATCGCTCTGAAATTGCAGGTGCGTCTTTGGTCGCCGGGACAGGATGTAACGCCGCAACCGGCCAATTCGCACTGCGTCCATTGGTGGGCGCGGGCGTCATAGACCTTGATGATATCATCATGGACCTCAAGGCAGCTGCGTCAGGCGCTGGACGCTCCGCGAAAGAGCATCTCCTGATTTCAGAGCTTTATGAAAACGTGAAGCCATATTCGATGGGCGGAAAACACCGGCACTTGGGTGAATTTGACCAGGAACTGAGCAAGGTTGCTGGCCGTCCTGTAACTGTGCAGCTCAGCCCTCACTTGCTTCCGGCGTCCCGCGGTATTGTCGTGACGTCCTACCTTAAAGGTGAGGCTGAAGCGGTTCATGCCGCGTTGCAAGATGCCTATGTCGATGAGGTGTTCATTCAAGTGCTTCCAATGGGGGAAGTGCCGCAGATGAAAGATGTCCGGGCCTCGAACTTCTGCCATATTGGCGTCGTTGGTGACCGGATCCCAGGCCGAGTGACCGTGGTTGCAGTTCTTGATAACCTCACAAAGGGTTCAGCAGGGCAAGCAATTCAGAATGCAAACCTTATGTTGGGTTTGGAAGAAACAACGGGGCTTATGGCCGCGCCAGTTTATCCGTGAGGTGTCATGAAAGGGCTTAAAAAGCGCCGTCGCATACAGATCATTGTTCTCGCCGTGGCCTCGATGGCAGCGGCGTTCACGGCATTTTACTTGGCTGCGCCGGATGCATTCCAGTACTTCCGAAGCCCCAGTGAAGTGGTGGCAGCCCCACCAGCCGAAACTGAGATCTTTCGAATTGGTGGTTTGGTCGAAGAAGGTACATTGGTCCGCGGCGAAGGCGAAGTTATCACCTTTAGTGTGACCGATGGCGGTGCTTCGGTTCCCGTGACCTATACCGGAGTTTTGCCCGATTTGTTTAATGAGGGCGAAGGCATGGTGGGTACCGGACGATACGTGAACAACGTGTTCGAAGCTTCTGAAATCCTTGCGCGACATGATGAAACCTACATGCCTGCTGAAGTGATAGATGCTTTGAAAGAACAGGGCGTCTATCAAGAGCCGGACGCTGAATTACAGACCAATTAACCTTTTTTCCTGAGCCTTGCGCTGAATAATTTGGGTGCGAGGATCACATGCCTACAGTTGAGAGTATCGCCTCGGCGATCATTGCCCGCGACGGCCGTTACGTGAACGACCGCGATTATCCAGGTGAAGCAACAAACTACACCAAGACATACCACACGCTGAGTCTATTTAGA
>JAPPOI010000150.1:10256-12963 GCA_028818055.1 Boseongicola sp. | reverse complement strand
GCTCTGGTTGCCGCCGCTTCAAACGTAAAGAAAGCCTATATAATAGGTCGCCAATCGGCAGAAATTGCTTTGCAGCTTGCACCCATCGACACTGAAGTCTGCGACACGATGGAACGTGCGGTGCTGTCTGCTGCCAAGGATGCTGTTGCCGGTGAAACCGTTTTGCTGGCGCCGGCTGGCGCAAGTTTTGATCAGTACGACAATTTCGAACAACGCGGCGAGGACTTCATCGCGAACGTTAGAACACTCATCGGGGGATAGACGATGCCAAATCCGGAACCTGTTCGCTGGGGCATTCTCGGCGCAGCCAAATTTGCGCGCGAGCAATCTGGTCCAGCCATTCACATGTCAAAAAACGCGACTTTGGCTGGCCTTGCAACGTCAAGCGCAGAAAAGGCAGAGCCGTTTCAGGCACTGGCGCCTGGTTTGGCGGTGTTCGATGATTATGACGCTTTGCTCGTTTCGCCGGACATTGACGCTGTCTACGTTCCCTTGCCAAACCATCTACATGTTGAGTGGACGCTCAAGTCTATCGCCGCAGGCAAGCCTGTACTGACGGAAAAACCGATCGCGCTGACCGAGGCAGAGTATGACACTTTGATCGAGGCTCGCGACGCATCCGGAGTTTTGGCCGCCGAAGCTTATATGATCGTTCATCACCCGCAGTGGCAACAGGCGCGCGATCTCGTTCAGTCAGGTGCTATCGGAGCGCTTCTGCACGTGCGTGGCGCATTTTGCTACAACAATGCGGCTGACACACGAAACATTCGTAACCGCCCGGAAACCGGCGGTGGTTCCATTCGTGACATCGGTGTTTATACAATGGGGTCGGCTCGCTTTGTGAGTGGCCAGGAACCGGGCGAGGTTCGGGCCAATCTCTCAATAGAAAACGGTATCGACGCCCTGGCGATGGTGAGTGCGGATTTCCCGGGGTTCACGCTGGAAGCGATGACCTCGATGAGGCTGCATCCGTATCAAGAGATGACCTTCTTTGGGGATAAGGGAACTATCCGACTGACCGCGCCTTTCAATCCCGGTGTGTATGGCGAAGCCACGGTAATTCTTACCGATGGTTCTGGCACCCGAACGTGGACATACCCCAACGCCAATCACTACGTGAACCAATTCGAAGCCTTTGGACACTCTATCCGCAACGGAGCGGAATATCCGTGCCCTCTGGAGTTCAGTCGCGGCACACAGCGAATGATCGATATGGTCTTTGCTGCGGCTTAGGTTTCTTCTTCACCAAAAAGGATGACCACTTGCGTGGCTCCTGGGAACGAAGCTTCGCGCAGGTGGTCTGGGAGCTCCAAGCGACCTGAACCACCTTCATCAGATACAAAACGGACAGTCGTCGGCTTCATGTGGCGCGGGTCGACAAGTTCCCCGGTTGGCACTGCAACGCAGTTCTCACCCTCAGCAAGTTCGCTTCTGACGCGATATGTCAGCCTTCTGCCCATTCGCTCTACAGACCTGACAATGTGACCATGCCCAGGCTCTTCGTCAGAGATAAGAGATTTGCATTCGGCGCGAAGCTCAGGAGAGAATACTGTGCTTCTGGTTGTCGCAGCAGGTCTTGGGCGGACCGGACGCACTGGCGCTGGTTCGGACTCTACCGGCCTTGATGTATTCGCCCTGTAACGACTTTTGTTGACTGGGCTTTGGTTGGCCTGAGCAACCTTGGAAGCGTCGTTTGCACATCCTTCTCGCAACAACGAATAGGCGGCATTAATGTTGGCAAGCTGATCGTCAGTTCCCAATCCGCGATCAGGATGCATTTCGAAAGCAAGTTTCTTCCAAGCGGTCTTTAGTTCTCGCTCGGTTACGTTTTGTCCAACTCCCAGAAGATCTCTGGCTTGGGACAAAGTACGTGTATTCTCAATTGGGGACATTCCGTATGCACTCACTCAATAAACTTGGCACATGCAGGAAATCCTCACCACAACCGCAAATAATGCCCCGATAATTCGGTACACTGCGGAATTGAGTGAGGAAAAAGATATATTCGCGCATCAATTGCGTCGAATTGCACATACCAAAACACTCATCACCAAATGCTGAAAACACCTCAGCTAAGTCACCATAACAAAAAATGATGCAAAATTCGACCTTGTCGGTGCGAAAGAGGAAAAACAGACTGTTTCCGGTTTAAGAGGCCTGTTTCATCAGGCGGTCAGGCAAGTTGTTTGCCCAAGCGCTTATGGTACCCGCGCCCAGACACACGACGATATCTCCTGGTCTCGCTTGCTCGCGGACCAATCGTTCCAAATCCTCTTCGCCCAGGATGGCGCGGGCGTGCCGGTGTCCGTGGCGGATTAATCCTTCGACTAGTTCGTCCCGGGACGCTCCTTCAATGGGATCCTCGCCTGCCGCAAACACTTCGGCAATTCCGACAACGTCTGCATCATTGAAGCACGTACAAAAGTCATCGAACAGCGATGACAACCGGGAGTATCGGTGAGGTTGATGAACAGCTATAACCCGAGCGCCGGGATTATCGCCAACTGCCTGCCGCGCCGCTTTAAGCACGGCAGCGATTTCCACGGGGTGGTGGCCATAGTCATCGATGATCGGAATGCCCTGCCAGCGTCCAACCTCGGTAAACCGGCGGTTTACGCCTTTGAAGCTCTCAAGCGCCGCTTTGATTTCAGCGGTTTTCATTCCGAGGTGACGCGCGACAGCAACTGCCGCCAACGCGTTCGAAACG
>JAPPOI010000150.1:0-10246 GCA_028818055.1 Boseongicola sp. | reverse complement strand
CCCGGCATGGGCAAAACGCAGCATTCGATTTCACGATCTTCGGCCGCCAAGACAACGTCGAAATGGGCGCGACCGCCCTCGTAGCGCAAGTTGGTTGCTCGTACGTCTGCCTGTGAATTGAAGCCATAGGTCACGACACGGCGATCCGTGATGCGACCAACCAAGGCCTGCACTTCAGGATGGTCGGTGCAAAGGACTGCCAGGCCGTAAAACGGAATGTTCGAGACAAAGTCGTCAAAACCTTTGCGCAGATTTTCGATCGTTCCCCAATGCTCCATGTGCTCGGGGTCGATATTTGTCACGATCGCAATGGTTGCCGGAAGGCGATTGAATGTGCCGTCCGATTCATCTGCTTCGACAACCATCCATTCTCCGGCACCAACGCGCGCGTTTGAATCGTAGGCGTGAATGATGCCACCATTGATAACCGTTGGATCGATTCCACCGGCATCCAATAGCGCTGCGACCATCGTTGTCGTGGTGGTTTTGCCGTGAGTGCCCGCAACAGCAACGTTAGAGCGAAGTCGCATTAACTCGGCCAACATTTCTGCCCGTCGAACGACCGGCAATCCAAGTCGCCTGGCTTCGTCCAATTCCGGATTTCCAGGTTTAATGGCCGATGAAATGACGATGACTTCGGCTTCCTGAAGGTTTTGGGCGTTTTGCCCCAGGAATATCTTGGCACCGAGTTCTTCCAGACGCTGCGTGATTTTGGACTTTTTCAGATCTGAGCCTTGTACCGTGTAGTTCGCGCGAAGCAGGACTTCGGCAATTCCAGACATACCAATGCCGCCGATACCCACGAAGTGGATTGGGCCCATTTCCGTGGGCAGTTTTGTTGCCGCTGCTGCGTTCATCTCATGCTCTCCTGCCCAGTTTCTCGACTTGATCGACCAACCGTTTCGTGGCGTCAGGTATGCCCACCGACCTGGCGTTTTCCGCCATTTTTTGTGCGGCTCCCGACTTCGTAAGAATAGCGAGGATTTGCTCGCAAAGCGTCGCCGGGTCAAGCCGTGTTTCGGGGATCATAACAGCCGCTTCTGCATCCACCAAACCTCGGGCATTTGCAGTCTGTTCATCGCGAATAGCTGCCGCCAGTGGGATCAGAATTGATGGCCGCCCGATAACGGAAATATCCGCCACTGACGAAGCTCCGGAACGACTTATAACCAATTGAGACTTGGCCATGCGTTGTGGGACGTCGTCGAAAAATGTCTTGATCTCAAACGATGCTCCCGAAGTTTCGTAAATTTCACGTACACGGTCCTCGTCTTCGGGACGCGCCTGATGGCTGACCGTAAGCCGGTCAAGTATGTCTGAGGGCAGACCGGAAATCGCATCTGGCACGATGTCGGACAGAACGCGCGCGCCCTGCGAACCTCCCATGACCAGAATGTGCAGCGGCCCGTCCACGTCCGGCATTGGTATGTCCATGTGGTCCAAGATGCTTTGGCGGACCGGATTACCAATGTGAGTGCCGTCGACCCCACTTGGAAGCTTCGTTGGCCACGTTCCACACGCCAAGACGTTAACGCGTCGTACAAAGACTTGGTTTACACGGCCGAGGACGCCGTTTTGCTCGTGGATTAATCTGGGAATGCGAAGCAACCAGCTGGCGGCGAGCGCTGGGATCGAGGGATACCCCCCAAAGCCCGCCACCACTGTTGGTCGGTCGACAACGAACCGAATTACGGCACCCAGAACACCAGCAACAATCTTAATCGGAACCATTACTTTCGACAGAATTCCGCCGCGCGCGAAGGTTGCACTTTGAAGTTCTTGAATTCGTACGTCGCGCGGAAATCCTGATGTATAGCGCGCGCCCCGTGCATCAGTTGCCAAAGTCACGCGCCACCCATTTTCCAGCATGGCTTCAGCCAAAGCTTGGGCAGGGAACATATGCCCGCCGGTGCCGCCTGCTGCCAAAACTAGGTGCGGTTTAGCCATCAGCGCTGGCTCCGGATTAGATGATCTGCAATTTCACCTTGCGGACGAACGCGCGTTAAGGCCAACAACATGCCGACCATTATGCCGCTCGCGATCAATGACGACCCCCCATAGCTCACAAATGGAAGCGTCATTCCTTTTGCCGGAAGCAAACGCACGGCAACGGACACGTTGATCATCGCCTGCACTGCAAAAGTGCATGCCAATCCGGTTCCAGCAAGACGAATATATGGGTCGCGTTCGCGCATCAGTCTAAACAGCGAACGCAACACGATGGTTGCGTAAAGGAAGATAATAAAGAGCACCAAGATCAGACCGTACTCTTCAGCAGCAACAGCAATAATGAAGTCGGTGTGTGCGTCCGGTAGGGACCACTTCACGCTGCCTTCGCCGACGCCGACGCCAAAGAAGCCGCCTTCGC
This sequence comes from Boseongicola sp., assembly GCA_028818055.1. Lineage (GTDB taxonomy): Bacteria > Pseudomonadota > Alphaproteobacteria > Rhodobacterales > Rhodobacteraceae > JAPPOI01. The sequence continues at coordinate 7,878 of JAPPOI010000150.1, read as the reverse complement.
GGATGGCGTTCGCGGCATAGCCGAGCTGCGTGTTCGGATCGACCTCCGCTGACAGAAAGCCATCGATCCTTCGAGCAAAGTGTTCAGAGTTTTGATAGGCAAATGCACCGCCAATGACAGCGAGACCGGCAATGCCAGCCAGTATCGTGAAGGGCGCGCCGCCCACGAAATACATAACTCCCCACGCAAATAAAATCAGACAGGCCTGCCCAAAGTCAGGCTGCAGAGCCAAAAGCATCATGATGAAAACGGCAATCAGAAAGGAATAGGTTTTCCCCGGTGGGCCGGCCACCTCGTTCGATGCGGCGATCATCCATCCGGCGATAACAATGAAGCCAGGTTTCAGGAATTCAGATGGCTGGATAGAACCAAATCCAAGAGAGAACCATCGGACTGCGCCTTTGCCATAGTCAGTTCCGAAAAACGGCAACAGAACAAGCCCAACAATCGAAAACGCGAAGCCAATTGTCGCAAGACGACGGACGCTTCTGGGTGACATCAACGTAAAGGCAAACATCACCGATATCGCTAGCCCGCCAAAAAAGACCTGGCGTTGCACATAGTGAAATGCAGCGAAGCCATTGCGCTCAGCAAGTGGCGGAGATGCGGCAAGGCCCAAAAGCAGGCCAATTCCGAACAATGTCAGAACTGCGGAAAGCGACCATTTGTCGATGGTCCGCCACCACCTTGGAAGAATCGGTTCGCCGTCCCTTGTCGGGACCGCACCGTACACCATTTCTGTCATGGGCCTGCTCGTCTGCCTCTTTTGCCCGTTTTCCGGGTCTGAGAGGATCTTAGCGAATCGGTGCTCAAAACTCCAGTGAAACTTGCATAATTCGATGTTTCACCGAGCTTAGCTTTTGCCGTATTTTTCCGTCACGCGCGTTGAGATCCAGAATGTCGGCGGTATCTCGCAAATGGTGCGTAAACAATGCGAGCCTCGGGCTCCGGATTGGCAGTACTTCGGTTGACAAGCGGCCCTCAAAACATGGCGCTAACACGGTTTCGACAAAATCGCGCCACAAATCATCGCTTGTCTGATCTTGGTTAATACCAGACCCGCACACACACCCCAAAAGGTCACAGACATGGACCAGACCCTGATCAATGATGTCGCCCGAGCGGTGCACCTGCTTGGAATGGCCTTGGGATTTGGTGTGGCATTCATCGCCGACCTGCTGGCAGCACGTGCAATGGTCCGCCCCCTCAAGGACCACGAACTGCGTATGCTGCACTCGTTCCACAAAGTGGTGAGCTTTGGCCTGTTGTTATTGTGGACGAGTGGGTTGGTGCTGCTTTGGCTGCGCACCGGCTTCCAATCCGAGAATTTCTCCCCAAAACTGATGACCAAGATTGGTGTCGTTTTGCTTCTGACAGCCAACGCCATTGCGATTGGCCGGATTGGACTGCCGACGATGTATGCCTATCAATCTTGGAGGTTTGGCGATTTGCCTTTGTCAATTCGACTGCAAATGTCGTCCCTTGCCACTATATCGGCCGCCTGTTGGTTCAGCGCCTTGTCCCTGGGCGTATTTACACAACTGCGGCCGCTGCCTTGGGAGACGCTTAGCCTTCTCGTTGGCGTTACCTACATGGTTGCATTGGCCGCGGCATTGGCCGCGGCCACTGTATCCCCGATCGTCGCTTACTTCGCGCGATGGCGGGAAAGCCGACCTCGGCTATTTCGGGAACTTCCTCAATACCACACATAATGAAACGCCCCGCCTGATTGGCGGGGCGTTTTGGCTACCAGCGGGGAGGGGGGAGGTTACGCTGGTTCTAGCATGCCTTTTTCTTTTGCGAGCTCCTGCATCTTCTTCTGCAGCTTCTCAAATGCCCGCACTTCGATTTGCCGGATGCGCTCGCGGCTGACGTCGTACTGACCGGACAACTCCTCCAGAGTGATCGGCGAGTCTTGCAGACGCCGCTGGGTGAGAATGTCTTGTTCGCGTTCGTTCAGTACGCCCATGGCTTCGGCCAAAAGCTCGCGACGCACTTCAAGCTCGTCATGCTCGGCATAGTCGCCGGCTTGGTCTGCATCTTCGTCTTCCAGCCAGTCCTGCCATTGCGCAGCACCTTCGCCATCTGCCGAGATTGTCGCGTTCAGCGATGCGTCACCGCCAGAAAGGCGACGGTTCATCGAGATCACTTCTTCCTCGGTCACATTCAGATCATTGGCGATCCGTTCAACGTGCTCAGGGCGGAGGTCGCCGTCTTCGAGCGCGCCGATGCGTGCTTTTGCTTTACGCAGATTGAAGAACAATTTCTTCTGCGCGCTTGTCGTGCCAAGTTTTACCAAGCTCCACGACCGCAGGATGTATTCCTGGATCGATGCCCGGATCCACCACATTGCATATGTGGCAAGGCGGAAACCTTTCTCAGGGTCGAAGCGCTTAACAGCCTGCATGAGGCCAACGTTCGCTTCTGAGATTACTTCAGCCTGTGGCAAGCCATAGCCACGATAGCCCATTGCAATTTTTGCAGCCAAACGCAGGTGTGATGTCACCAAGGTATGTGCGGCCTCGGTGTCCTGATCTTCTACCCAGCGCTTTGCCAGCATGTATTCCTGTTCCTGCTCCAGCATCGGAAACTTCCGAATCTCTTGGAGATATCGGTTAAGCCCGCCTTCAGGTGACGGGGCAGGAAGGTTTGCGTAATTTGCCATCTCTCTCTTTTCCCTGTCTGTCGCGATGTTGCGACGCTTAACATAGATGGTGAACTAATCAGTTCAGTTCAAGGGGTGCAAGGAAAAATTCTTCCTTGCGGGGTGTGAATTAAAGATGAATGCACGGTGCTCCACAATCCAGTCACGCCCGGGTGATGTCACACGGTCGTGCGTCCGACCTTTGATACTGTAATAAACGTTCCCGCTTCGGTTATCCGTCGCATAGAAGTTGTGCAGAAATGTGTAATATATGCAAAATTGCAGGTAAATCTGTCAAAAAAGCTTATTGGATATGCGTTTTTGCATGAATTGCCAGTTAGACATTGTAACAACTCGGGTGCTGTTTTGCGTGAGCGGATTGTAACATTTGGCGGATTTTGCCAAATTATCCACGCAACTCTTTGATTAATATGGATATATCTTTAGGAAGCGGGGACGAGAACGATACTTGCTCGCCCGATACAGGGTGCTGGAACCCCAGGGTTTCTGCATGAAGGGCCTGCCTTGTGAAACTTTGTACCGTTTCGGCACCTGGCGCATTCGCCGGGAGTTTGTGCCGCCCGCCGTATACCGGGTCACCAATCAAAGCATGGCCGATATGGGCCAAATGGACACGAATTTGATGCGTGCGACCAGTTTCCAATCGACAAACGATTTCGGCAGCATGGTCCCCAAAGCCTCTCGCAACGCTGAAACGCGTCACAGCATGTCGGCCACCGTGAAATAGAACGGCCTGCCGCTGTCTGTCTGTTTTGTGTCTTGCTAGCTGAGTTGTGATCTTTATCAGGCCACCATCTTCAAAGCTCACGCCGGGCACGCCGCGAAGTCGAGGATCAGCAGGGGTCGGCAAACCGTAACAAACCGCCCGATATTGGCGTTCAACTGAATGGGCTGCGAACTGATCCGCCAATCCGTGGTGGGCTGCGTCAGATTTCGCCACGACCAAAAGACCCGACGTATCCTTGTCGATACGGTGCACAATGCCGGGGCGCTTTTCACCACCTACACCGGACAGACTTCCACCAAAATGATGCAAAAGCGCGTTAACCAATGTTCCTCCTGGCGAACCAGGGGCGGGGTGAACAACCATGCCAGCGGGCTTATCCACGACAATCAGATCGTCGTCCTCGAAGACAACCGAAATTGGAATGTCTTCGGGCAAGGTGCCAACTTCAACGGCCTCATTGACCGAAATTTCGAACACGTCTCCTTCGGAGACTTTTGCTTTGCCGTCTGATTGAACAACCCCATCCTTGCTGACAGCACCGTCGCCCAACAAACGCGCCAGTCGTGACCGACTTAGATGCGCTTCCTCTGGCACATCGCGCGCCAGCGCCTTATCAAGGCGCGACGGCGGGTTGGCGCCGATGGTAATGCGATAGACGGTCGTAGGCATGGCGAATGAGGATGGTTCCGAACTGGATGCGCGCAACTTGCGCTATCTCAAGTGGTTGGTGACGACGCTCACTATTGTAATGATCGGCGGCTTTCTAACGATCGTAGCGCTGTTTGTCATGCGATTTGCCGAAATGAACTCCACCGAACTACCTGATCAGATTACGTTGCCTGATGGAGCTGTTGCCACGGCGTTTACGCAAGGCAACGGGTGGTTTGCAGTCGTCACTGAGGACAACGAGATCCTGATCTACAGTCGTGTGACCGGGAATTTGCGCCAGCGAATTCAGATTGATCCCGAGTAGTCTTAGGCGATCCAGCCGGAAGCCAGCGCACGCGCCCAATGTATCGCGCCCTTCGCTTCGGCCAATTTAATCATGTCCGACGGGTCGTAGGGAACGTTGACCAAGTCTGCCCGCCATTCACCATCTACGATTTCGATGATCGCGTAGCGCGCAAAGGGTGCACCGGTCTGATGCACGAAGTTGGGCTCCATCCGCGTGTCCAGATACGCGGGCACACCCACCGCACCCGAATTAACGATCATCGGACCGCCGGGAATCTTCACAACGCGTGGAGTATGCGTGTGTCCGCAACAAATAAGGTTGGCGGATGTATCGCCTAGACGAGATGTTACTCCCGGAAGATCGCGGGCTATCAAGCGATGCTGGGGACCGCGAAAATCCAACCAGTTTTCTTCGTCGCTCTTTGGTGTCGCATGGCAAAAGAGGGTGCTTCCTTCAGATATTGTCTTTGGAAAGGACTTCACCCAATCCAGTTCATCCTTGGACAGGCTGTCTATAACCCACGCTTCCCAAGGCCCCATTTCGGACTTTGGTCGATCATAAAGTTGTCTATCGTGGTTTCCGCAGACTGTCGGCCATCCAAGCGCCATCAGTCGTTTAACAGTGCCTGATGCATCCAAAGGGCCGGACAGACAGTCGCCAAGATTAATCACCCGATCAACCTGGCGTCGATCGAGGTCAATTAGGACGGCATCCAGCGCGGCGCTGTTGCCGTGTACGTCTGACAGCACTGCCAATCGCATGCTCGGAGTCTCAGTTACCTGTATTGAAAAGAAAAGGACCTAGATCACACAAGGAGAAAATCTTTTGAGGATGGTACCGCCTCCCTGGCTTGAACAGGGGACCTCTGGATCCACAATCCAGCGCTCTAACCAACTGAGCTAAGGCGGCACGCAGCGCGGTGTAGCGTTCGGATAATTGGATTGCAAGACCAATGCTCCGCAAACTCCACAGGGAATTGAACAACCTCTGTTGTCGCGTTAGGAGGTGCGCGGACAGCAAAAGAGGCCGACATGGGTATCGATAAAGAAAGCGACGTTGAAGCAAATCTTCAGATCGGCCCCACTTCGATGGGAATGGTTCGGATCTATATCGAAGGGCAGGGATTTGAAGTCCCAATGGATTTTGATCCCGATGAAGCTGACGAAATTGCCGAAGAAATAAAAGCCGCTGCTCAGCGCGCCCGCGCCGCAAACATGAAGGGTAAGCGCTAAGTCCAGGGCGCAACAAAGCTTGGGTCACGCAAGCCATGTAGTCTGCGCGCTGCATGCCGCGCAAATTTCTGCATCATGACCTTTCGCCGTGCTCCTGCCAGCCGCTCTTCAGACGGCATCCGGATGATCTCGGCGTCATATGCATCCGCGATAATCAGACCTGTGTCCTCGGGCAAAAGATCGGTTGGAAAGTCTTGATCAACGGCCCAGAAGTACCTGTCGCACCATTCCAAATACCCATGCCATTTCTGGTCAGTTTGAAAATCGACGCGACTGGACTTGCATTCAATAATCCATATTTCGCCTTTTGGACCCAGAGCCATGACGTCAACTCTCAACCCGGACGTTGGGACCAACTCCTCGACGGCCGCGAAATCATGCGCAGCAGCCAAGTGGCGACAAACCCCTCGAGCAAGCAATTGGCCAGGTTTTGGTTGGGCGAGATCCTCAGGCATTGTGAGAGTGTGAACAAAAGGTAAACATTTTTCAAGTGTGCGACTGCACAGCCGTGAAAATTCCACGCCGACGGGCCTTGTTCTAACTGCTACAAAGCCCTATCTCTCGCCGGTGACGGGCACTGCACTTCCCGTGCCTGAGTCAAATTCCGGTGGCCTTAATCAATTCCGAGGGAGCTGGCTCTGTTCGGATCGTGGTCCGATTACCTGGCGCCCACCTGTGTATGCAGGTCCTCGGGAATTTTAATGCTCCCACGGTCGCTGCGGTCCCGTCACTCGTCTTCTGATCTTTCAGGAAACCTGTCATTTTCCAGTTTTCGGGCGCGGTCTCGCAATTTGCGAAACCCGCTGCGGTTTAACTCGACGAACTCTTCGAACATGCCTCCAAGACCCGAAGTCCGGCCTTTTAACCAAAGAAATCCGGATATGGCGCCGATGAAGGCACCAATGCAATCGACGATCAAGTCAGTCATTGTGTCGACGAGACCGCTTTTCTGCATATTCAGACCGAACAACTGGTCCATGAAAAACTCAAAGATTTCCCATAACGCCCCGATGGCGACAGCAAAGCAAAACGCGATGACGCCCAAAGCCCAAGGCGGAGCGGCGTATTTGTTCCCCTCAAATAAGTAAAAGATGAACAGGAAGCCTAAGATGCCGAAGCCAACGGCCGAGAAGCCGTGTAAAAGAATATCCCACCACCAGAACCGATGATAAAAGTCAAAGACTTCCCCAAGAAAGAGCGTCGCAAATACAAAAACTGAAATGCCGGCCAGAAAACTGATGGGCAGATGTATTTGAAAGCGCTCGGAAAACTTTGCTGGTAGCAATGTCAGGATCAAGGCCGTCACTATGACGAATACATTGGACCAATGCTCTGTGATCACTGCAAAGACTGTAGCAGCAAGTAAAATGGCCCAGATGGCATACCGAGCAAGATCAAATGGATTACGTCCCACGAACCCAACATAGTCGCACCCGATCCTTGAACCAATGGGGTGTCGCACTCATCTTTGATGCATGAAGCTGGTGACCTGGAATATCAGGAAGTGCGTTGGTCTTGACCGACGCCGTGACCCACATCGTGTGGGCAGCATCATCGCGGGCATGAGTCCTGATGTCGTTGTACTTCAGGAAGCTGACAGACGACTGGGTGAACGCCCAGCTGCATTGCCACACGACGTTGTTGACGCCGTGACCGGACTGAGGCCGTTGCAGATAGCCGGAAACGACGTCAGCCTTGGATGGCACGGCAATGCAATCTTGCTTGCCGAAGGCGTCGAGGCCTCGGACGTTGTGACACTCGATCTTCCCGGTTTGGAGCCGCGCGGCGCGGTCATCGCAGACCTATCGAATTCCGGGATCGAAGTGCGCATCGTTGCTGTACACTTGGGACTTTTGCGTCGGTCGCGAAAAAGACAGCTACGAGTTATCCAAGACAAACTGTCGGAGCTTCCAGAGCGGCCAACCGTTGTGATGGGTGATTTTAACGAGTGGTCGTTCAAACGAGGTCTCGGAGCCCTGAGCAACTTTGATATTCACGCGCCGGGACAAAGCTTTCATTCAGCTCGTCCTATCGCCGCGCTGGACCGCATCGCGATCACGCGTGATCTTGAGCTGACCGAAGCCGGAGTTGAAGACACGGCTGTGACGCGTCGCGCGTCGGATCACCTGCCTGTATGGGGTCGAATAGGGATTAGCCAGGCAGCCTGACTAGACCACGACGTCTTGTTTTTCTTGTTTGCCCACGCCAAAAACTTGATTGTATCTCTCGATCTGTTCTGCCGGTCCAATTGATTTGTATGTATTGTAGCTTAGATTGAGAGTCGGATTGCAATTAGAGT
>JAPPOI010000072.1 GCA_028818055.1 Boseongicola sp. | reverse complement strand
ACGTTATGGTTGGGGATTAAAGCTCACTAACAACTCCACAATCACAAATATCATCGAGCCAGTTTTGATGATTTCGAGCACTGCCTTGCTCGCTTTGTCTGCAATATTGGCTCTGTCACTGTGCGTTCAGCTCACAACAGGCGATCTGGAATCAAGCCAAGTCATTTTGAATTTTGCGCTGATTGTATTTTCAATGTCGGCGTGCGGGTTTCTCCTTCGCCAATTCGGCTTGATGGGTGTCCGCAAACAAATCCAAGTTGATTGCAGAAATTGCGAGGTCCGCATAGGTTATCTTGGCTTCGACAAGCGATTTCGCCTCCATATGCGTATCAAACAAAGTGAAATCGAAAGCGCTTTTTTGTTTCGAGGCGGGAAGTCATCGAAACCGTCGCGTCTTGTTGTGCGTTTGAATTCTCGCAAAGCGCCATTGTCAATTATGTCTGGAAGCGAAGAGGAACTATCCATCGTTCTTCGTGCCATGATTGAAATGGAAGAGCGTAGCGGCGGTGGTCGCCGAGTTAAGCAACGAACAACAAAAAGGTTGTTCCAGGCTTCTTTTGGAGGAGCATATCTTAGCAACTGAGTAGTGCGAACTGCAAAACTTGGTGGCTTTGGGAAAACTTGAGTCGTGATCGCTCACCGTCCGCTTTGTCCGCTTAGCTGACTCTGGGTGATATGGGTGCCAGCTATCTCCAACTCACAAGACCACTCCATGCACCACAACACCCGGTGATTTACCCTTCTTAAACCACACCGTTCTAAGACCTGTACAAAACGTCACAAACGGTAGAACGGCGATGTACAAATGTGCACATTCGCCGTCCGCGCGATACGTTCAGATTTTGGAAGTCCGGGGTACGGGGCGTTTACTCCATCGCCTCAAGCTCGTCGATGAAACCGCTGATCATGCTCAGGCCTTTATCCCAGAACGCAGGGTCGGACGCGTCCAGCCCAAAGGGTGCCAGAAGCTTTTTGTGGTGCTTCGACCCACCGGCCTTCAACATCTCGAAATACTTCTCCTGAAACGCCGGATCGCCTTCTTCGTAGACGGCATAAAGCGCGTTCACCAAGCCATCACCAAAGGCATAGGCATAGACGTAAAACGGCGAATGCACGAAGTGCGGGATATAGGCCCAGAAGCTCTCGTATCCTTCCATGAAGGTAAATGCAGGCCCAAGGCTTTCGCCTTGAACGCTCATCCAAAGCGCGCCGATGTCGTCCGGCGTCAGCTCGCCTTCGCGGCGCGCGTCATGCAGTTTGCATTCGAAGTCGTAGAACGCGATCTGTCGGACGACGGTGTTGATCATGTCTTCGACCTTACCGGCCAGAAGCACCTTTTTTTCGGCAGCGTTCGGTGCGCCAGCCAGCAATTTCTTGAAGGTCAGCATCTCGCCAAAAACACTTGCCGTTTCGGCCAGTGTCAGCGGGGTGGACGCCAGCAATTCGCCCTGACCCGCGGCAAGCCGTTGGTGCACGCCGTGGCCCAACTCATGAGCTAAGGTCATGACATCGCGCGGTTTTCCAAGATAGTTCAGCATGACATAGGGGTGCGCGTCAGCGACCGTGGGGTGCGCGAAAGCGCCCGGAGCTTTGCCCGGTTTTACTGGGGCGTCGATCCAGCCCTTATCGAAAAATGGCTCGGCCAGTTTGGCCATTTCGGGGTCGAAATCGCCGTAAGCCCCCATGACGGTTTCGCGTGCTTCGTCCCAGCCCACCAGGCGGTCGCTTTCCATCGGAAGTGGCGCGTTGCGGTCCCAGACCTCCATCGTGTCCAGCCCCATCCATTTGCGTTTCAGCTCGTAGTAGCGGTGGCTCAGCTTGGGGTAGGCGGCGACGACAGCATTCCGTAGTGCTTCGACCACTTCGGCTTCCACGTGGTTTGACAGGTGCCGGCCCGTCTGTGGCGTGGGCATCTTGCGCCAGCGGTCTTCGATCTCTTTTTCTTTGGCCAGCGTGTTGTGGACGCGGGCGAAAATCTTGACGTTTTCGCCAAAGACCCGGGCCAGTTCGCGGGCCGCGCGTTCCCGCACGTCGCGATCTTTTTCGGTCAGGTCATTCAGTGTGGCTTCCAATCCGCGGGTCTCATCACCGATTTGAAACTCAAGTCCGGCGATGGTTTCGTCGAACAGCCTGTTCCAGGCTGCAGCACCCACGGTTGATTGATCGTGAAGGAAGCGCTCCAACTCATCCGACAGTTGGTGGGGGCGCATGGCGCGCATCCGGTCGAAGATGGGCTTGTATCGCGCCAGGTCGGTGTTGTCAGCGAACCAGCCCTCAAGGACCTCATCGTCTAACCGGTTGAGTTCAAGCGAGAAAAAGACCAAAGGCGTGGTGAAGGCCGTGATCTGGTCCTGAGCGTCAGACATGGCCTTGGCGCGCTCGGCGTCTGTCGTGTTCTGGTAATAGCGCAGGCCGATGAACGACATGATGCGACCCGCGACCATGTCGATCTTTTCGTATTTTAACACGCAATCAAGCATGGCGGACGCATCCTGATCCGCCAGTTTACCTTCGTAAACAGATGCGAATTCCGCGCACTCTGTTTCCAGCCATTCCATATCCCGCGCCAACTCCGGCGCATCCGGACTCCTGTACAGATCGGACAGGTCCCATTCGGGCAGGTTCCCAAGTTCGCTGGCGCCTGCTGCATCTGCGTCAAATGCGGGGGTTGGATCAAATCGCATACGGTCAAACTCCTTCGGATTGCCAATGACATAAGCGTCCATTGGCCAGATCATAAGGCTTATTGGCGTTATTGTTTATCTGATAGGTCCTGGTTGCGTG
>JAPPOI010000265.1:1830-2793 GCA_028818055.1 Boseongicola sp. | reverse complement strand
GTCCAAGCCCTCAACGCGATAGAAGTGGTTCGGTGTCGACGCGCAGTCGCTCATGACGGCGGCAGACGAGTCGGTCACTTCGAAACCAACCGCAAAGATCACGACATTGTTGTCTTTTGCAGCCTGGCAAATGTCGTCCAGATAGGCGTCTTTGTTGCCAGCCGAGACCCAAGTCAGCGGATCATAGATGTTGTCATAATAATCATCAGCGTCCCAGTACTGACGGTAATGCATATAGTATGCGCGCCAGGACAAGCTCATGGTCGACCAAACAGCTGGCCACTCCAAGTTCATTGCTTCGCTGCCCGATGCCGTGCCGTCACTGTCAAACGGTTCGTCGTCCCAATAACGAGTTGGGAAGCCGGACACTCCATCTAGATTGTAGATGAAGTAATCCTCCCACCAGTCGCCATCGCCGTCGTAGTCCTGATATTCGTCGTCACGAACCGAAAGGTTGCCGGTTGCAGTGTCGCGATACAGGTTACTGACGCCAGATTTATAAGCGTTGACCAAGTCGTACTGAGTTGTGTTGATGCCGTCAGTCATAACGACGATGAACTTCAACGTGTCTTCGCGATTATAGGCGAACGGGCGCGAGGAAAACTCGGATGGAATGTTCGAACCCGAGATCGTTCTTAGCGCATTCAATTCCTCGTTCATCGATGGGTCAAGCAAAGCCGACGCCCACTTAACAGCAACATCGATCGAGGTGTTGCCACCAGCTGTCATGAGTTCGATCTGGTCTTTCAGATCCTGAGCGTTGTTTGTCCAAGGCTGGATCTGCGCATGGCTTTCAGTGCGGCAAACGAAGTTGCTGGGTGTCGCGCTCCGGCGCCAACTACGCCACGGATCGAAGTGCGCGGTCTGGCTCAGGGTCTCTGTTGGATCGATGCCCGTGGTCAGGTAATCGCTTGCGCCGAACTGAACGCAGTACGAATTTGTGTGATCGTTCGTAGTAGTCAG
>JAPPOI010000265.1:0-1820 GCA_028818055.1 Boseongicola sp. | reverse complement strand
CGAAACGCGGTTATCTGACGAACCTGCAAGGATTTCGTCAACGAAGAGTTGAGCGGCATCCTGCATGTTCTCAAGTTTGCTGTTGGAGCCCATCGAACCCGAGATATCCAATACGAGTGAAACTTCGATGTCGTTGATGGCCTCAGTCGCCTCCGAGGTGAGGCTAAGAGGAAGAGTGTCCACACCCACCATGTTCATTAGCATTGTGTTGTAGACAGGCTCGACCGAGATGCTGACCTGGCGTCCGGTAATGACCGGGAATGATCCAATCTCCGTCACCTGAACGTCGTCCTGCGAAATCTGGATGCCGACTTTTGCAAGATAATCCTGCACAACGACTTTTGGGTCGACCGTCTGGTCCAAGTTGGCCGCCGCAAGAACCGCGCGGTCTGTCGAGTTCTGAATATGCGTGCGCTGATTTTCGTAAAGCATCACATCCAGTGCGATGCCACCGAACATCAACATGCAGATGAACAGGAACAGCGCAAAGATTGTGAGCGATCCCTCGTCATCTTTGGCGAAGCGTTGGAAGCGATAGTTCCGCACTGCTTCTTCGATGCTGTGCTTCGGCGATCTCAGCGGAACTTGGCCGAATAATTTCATCTGCATTTTACTAACTCTCACTTTGCCCGGAATCCGGACGGTTTTTGGGTCAGAAGCAGAATCATTGAGGTTTTGGGCCGATCTCAGCCGCGATTAAGGCAGGAATTGGGCATTCGACCTGATATCGAAGCTAGCCCCATGAATTAATTGAAAAAATCTTCTGGATTTGAAGGTTTTCGAAATTCATCCTCGATAGCCCGGATTTTTCTATAAAAAGCGCGATTGATCGCAGGTCAGGATCAGAAGGCTCTGGTTGCCAGCATTGTTTCGGACTTGGAATTTGTTGGAAGACAAAGCCCAAATCCAGATTCGCCGATTCTAGGCAATTTTCAGGGCCAGTTATTCGCGCTTTATATCGGCTTGGTAGGGATGCCGGCCAAGGCCCCTCGGGAGATGGCGTTCTGGTCCGGAAAAGTTGAAGAGTGCAGGTGGCTGGAAAGCAAAAAAGAAAGGCCGCACAGTTGGCGGCCTTACTCGAAAAGTTATTAGGACGGCTTACATCATGCCGCCCATGCCGCCCATGTCAGGCATGCCGCCACCAGCGCCAGCGCCGTCTTTGGCCGGTTTGTCTGCAACCATCGCTTCTGTTGTGATCAAGAGACCAGCAATCGACGCAGCATCCTCAAGCGCAGTACGGACAACTTTCGCAGGGTCGATGACACCAAACTTGAAGAGGTCACCGTACTCTTCGGTTTGAGCGTTGAAGCCAAACGAAGTGTCGTCGCTTTCGCGGACTTTGCCAGCAACAACTGCGCCGTCTACACCTGCGTTTTCGGCGATCTGACGCAATGGAGCTTCCAGAGCGCGGCGCACGATGGCAATCCCAGCTTCTTGGTCGCTGTTTTCGCCTTTGACTTTGTTGAGGCCCTTTGCCGCCTGAACCAGTGCAACACCGCCGCCAACAACAATGCCTTCTTGAACAGCAGCGCGAGTAGCGTTGAGCGCATCGTCGACGCGGTCTTTACGCTCTTTCACTTCAACTTCTGTCATGCCGCCAACGCGGATAACAGCAACACCGCCTGCCAGTTTGGCAACTCGTTCCTGAAGTTTTTCACGGTCGTAATCCGAAGATGTTTCTTCGATCTGCTGACGAATCTGAGCAACGCGTGCTTCGATTTCGGCTTTTTCGCCGGCACCGTCGACGATGGTTGTTTCGTCTTTGGTGATCGAAACGCGCTTGGCAGTGCCCAGCATGTCCATGGTGACGTTCTCAAGCT
>JAPPOI010000009.1 GCA_028818055.1 Boseongicola sp. | reverse complement strand
AACCTGACCTGGTAGTGAAGCCCGATTTCGACACAGCAACAGCCGCCCCTTGGACGGCAGACTGGACCCTCCAGGTAATTCATGACGCGTTTACGAAGGCTGGCGAGCCCGTGGAATTTGCTCCCCGAAACGTCTTGAAAAGAGTTGTTGGGCTGTACGAATCCAAAGGGTGGAACCCCGTCGTCGCCCCGGAAATGGAGTTCTTTCTCGTTTCCCGCAACGTTGACCCCGCCCAAGCCATCAAACCTATGGTGGGTCGCTCGGGGCGCCCTGCCGCGGCGCGTCAGGCATATTCCGTTACAGCCGTGGACGAATTCGGCCCAGTAATCGATGACATTTACGATTTTGCCGAAGCGCAAGGTCTTGAGATTGATGGAATTACGCAGGAAGGCGGCGCCGGGCAATTAGAGATCAACTTGCGCCACGGTGATCCCGTAAAACTTGCTGACGAGATTTTCTTTTTCAAACGCCTCATTCGCGAGGCTGCTTTGCGTCATGATTGCTTTGCGACATTCATGGCAAAACCGATTGAAGGCGAACCCGGATCGGCGATGCACATTCATCACTCTGTTGTATCGACGGAAACCGGAAAGAACATTTTCTCGGATGACGACGGCAACGAAACAGCCGAGTTCATGCACTTCATTGGTGGTCTCCAGCGATATATTCCTGCCGCAACACCGCTGTTTGCACCTTACGTGAATTCGTATCGCCGATATGTAAAAGACAATGCGGCGCCGATTAATCTGGAGTGGGCTCGCGACAATCGAACCACCGCAATCCGTGTTCCTATTTCGGGCCCGCAAGCACGCCGCGTTGAAAACCGGCTCCCTGGTATGGATTGCAATCCGTATCTTGGGATCGCCGCGTCACTGGCCTGTGGTTACCTGGGCATGGTCGAAAAGATCACACCAAAGAGCGAATTCAAGGGCGACGCCTATGATGTCGATGAAGCAATTCCACGCGGTATCTACGCCGCATTGGATGAGTTTGCGGCAGCTGGGTCATTGCGCGATGTCTTGGGCGAGCGTTTCGCCAACGTATATGAGATCGTCAAACTCGCCGAGTACGAAGAGTTCCTGCAAGTCATCAGCCCATGGGAACGTGAACATCTACTTTTGAACGTGTGAAGGTGCACCCGTGAACCCGCTTTATCGCAACGACACTCCGGGCGCGTTTCCAAACAGTTGGTATGCGGCGACGGCTGATATCGGCCCTGAACGCCCTGCTCTGGACGGTGACATAGACTGCGATGTGGCGATTGTCGGGGCGGGATACACAGGCCTCTCAACAGCATTGCACGCCGCCGAGCACGGGCTGAATGTGGTTGTCATCGATGCTCATCGCGTTGGATTTGGAGCGTCTGGTCGTAACGGCGGGCAAGTTGGCACCGGTTGGAATAAAGATCAGCAGTGGCTGGAAAAGCGACTGGGCGCCGATGATGCTCGCAAGCTCTGGGACCTTACAGTCGAGGCCAAGGCGCTCACGCGCGAACTTTCTTCTCGGTTTGCACCAGAAGCCGCCTACAAGCCTGGTGTCCTTCACGGTGAATGGACGCGATCTGGCGCAGAGGAAGCAAAACATTACGGCGAATGGTTGAAGGAAAACTATGGCGTTGAGCACGAGTTTTTGGATCGTGAGGCCTGCCAGGCCGTTTGCAAAACAAAGTACTACGAAGGCGGCCTTTTGGATTGGGACGCAGGCCACATTCACCCATTGCGCTACGTTCTTGGCATGGCGAGGGGCGCTGAAGCAGCCGGCGCGCGCATTTTTGAACGTACCGAGGCCACATCAGTCGCGGATCGGACCGTCGTAACGCCAAACGGCACGATCACAGCAAAATACGTCGTTCTAGCTGGCAACGGGTACTTGTCTGATCTGCATGACGAGGTGTCGCGTCGCGTGATGCCCATCAACTCATTCATCGCAGCGACAGAACCGCTGGGAGATCTCGCGAACGAGGTGCTGACGAAAGACATTGCCGTGGCAGATGATCGGTTTGTCGTAAACTATTACCGTTTGTCCGAAGACAAGCGGCTGCTCTTTGGCGGGCGCGAGAGTTACACATTGGGATTTCCGACAGAAATATTGGGCGCACTTCAGAAACGAATGGAGAAGCTTTTCCCGCAGCTTAAAGGCGTTAACATTGACTATCATTGGGGCGGCACGCTTGGAATTACCATGACGCGTCTGCCTTTGGTCCGCCGGATCGGCAAAACCACAATTGCCGCTGGCGGCTTCTCGGGCCACGGCGTCGCGCTTACGGGTTTGACCGGGAAAGTCATTGCCGAGGCTATTGCCGGCGATGCCGGTCGTTTCGATCTTATGTCGAAGTTGCCAACAAGCCAGTTTCCGGGTGGAAAACACGCCCGAATGCCGCTTCTGACATTAGGAATGACCTGGTACGCGCTGCGTGATCGATTGGGAATATAAGGCTACCCGCGACCCGCGATCCGGTAGTACAGCCAGTCTGGCAAAAACTGACTTAGCCTGAACATTGCGCCAAATCCCCGCGGAAAGTTCTTCGCAAAGGAATCGGCAGCCAGGTGGTCGACAAACTCGCGAGCCGCTTGTTCCGGCTCCATGATGAAGGGCATGTTGAAGTCGTTCTTGTCCGTCAATCGTGTCTTGATGAAACCGGGGTTAATCAGCTGAACGTCGACACCCGTATTTCGCAGGTCGGCATACATAGACTCGGCCAGATACATCAGGCCGGCCTTAGAGGCCCCGTATCCAATTGCTCCGGGCAACCCGCGGAAGCCAGACAAGGAACCCGTCAGAACGATGTGGCCA
>JAPPOI010000136.1 GCA_028818055.1 Boseongicola sp. | reverse complement strand
CTTCATTCGTTCGAGACGTGGATTAGTTTGGTGCGGTCACCCTTGCTTGAGCGGTACATGGGGAAAACTAGGGGGTTTCTTGGTTTTGTTTTAACCGCTCCGACGCTTGCCAGCTGCACAGTCCAGCGCTAAGTCTGGCAGGTCTTTTCGGGGAGAGCCTTCTATGGCGAACGATCTTTTCAACTCATTCATGACAGGTCCTGATGAACAGGGTCGGTTTGGCCAGTTTGGTGGGCGGTTTGTCAGCGAAACTTTGATGCCACTGATCCTTGATCTGGAGGCAGAGTACGAAAAGGCAAAGACCGATCAGAGTTTCTGGGATGAAATGAACCATCTCTGGACGCACTATGTTGGTCGCCCATCGCCTCTGTACTTGGCCGAGCGGCTGACCGAAGAGCTGGGTGGCGCGAAAATCTATATGAAGCGCGACGAGCTGAACCACACGGGCGCACACAAAATCAACAATGTGCTTGGCCAGATTATCTTGGCCCGCCGAATGGGGAAAACCCGCATTATCGCAGAAACTGGTGCAGGCCAGCACGGCGTTGCTACGGCAACTGTTTGCGCCAAATTTGGGTTGAAATGCATTGTCTACATGGGCGCCCACGACGTTGAGCGTCAGAAGCCGAATGTTTTCAGAATGAAGCTTCTGGGCGCAGAAGTCGTGCCTGTTACGAGCGGACGCGGCACGCTGAAAGACGCGATGAACGACGCTCTGCGCGACTGGGTCACCAACGTGCGCGACACGTTCTACTGCATTGGAACGGTAGCCGGGCCGCACCCTTATCCGGCAATGGTCCGCGACTTTCAGGCGATCATCGGCAAGGAAGCCAAGGCCCAAATGCACGAAGCAGAAGGACGGCTACCCGATACGATCATTGCCGCCATTGGTGGCGGTTCAAACGCGATGGGCCTGTTCTTTCCGTTTTTGGATGACAAAGAGGTTCGTATTATCGGCGTGGAAGCCGGCGGCAAAGGTGTGAACAACAAGATGGAACACTGCGCTTCGCTTACCGGCGGGCGACCTGGGGTGCTGCATGGCAATCGCACGTACCTGCTTCAGGATGATGACGGCCAGATCCTGGAAGGCTTCAGCATCTCAGCCGGTCTCGATTACCCCGGCATTGGGCCGGAACATTCATGGCTGCATGAAATCGGTCGCGCCGAGTATGTTGCGATCACAGACGCCGAGGCTTTGGAGGCGTTCCAGCTGTGTTGCCAGACGGAAGGCATAATTCCCGCGCTTGAGCCAAGTCATGCGCTTGCGCACGTGACAAAGATTGCGCCCGAGCTTCCCAAGGATCACATCATTTGCATGAATATGTGTGGGCGTGGCGACAAGGATATCTTCACCGTCGCCCGCGCTCTTGGTTGGGATATGGCCGAGTCCGATTAAGCCGGGCGAGAATGCATCCGCGACACGACGCGGCGGCTTACCTCGCGATAGCTGGCTCCCATGCCCATGATCGTGCTGCGCACGCGTGAGCGGACAGGGGCCATTTGGTCGCTTTCCTTGGCTGCATTGATCTTGGCGACAATGTCTTTCAATTCAGCCACGTCGGCGTTGAAGAATGGGATTCTTGCGATTTCCGAACCCAGATCGAGATGCAACTCCAAATCACCGCTTTTCAGCTTGGCGACCTTGGCAGATTCAATTTGCCCGAAAGGGCAAACTTTATGGCGAACAAACGCACCGTTTGCGGTTTCTGAACCAAGGCGGACTTCGCGCGCTGCATAGTCGATCTGCAACGCATTGCGTGGGCCCTTTTTTGACTGATGATTGAAGAACACCGCCAGTGCGCAACATGCCAGAACAATGGCGAGGTCAAACGCCATTCCAGATGAGCCAGAAAACATGAACGCGCCGACCAAGATCGGAATCAAGGCGATGGAACCCAAGGCAAGAAAGATCAAGCCAGCGCTCAGAAACAACTTGCCGCGTGCATCTCTTTTTCCGACCGCTTCGGAAACGGACACGCCCCACTCGGTCTCGTGATTGACCAGCTCTAATACGTCTGTCGATCTTTGGGCACTTATCATCTTTTCACTCGCTCAAATTCGCTTTGTTCACTCGATACCGGTGAAAAATGTTAAAATTTTGCGGTTCCTGAGAAAATTGCTGCACCATTGTTTCCACTTGCGGATCAATGATGCCCAAAAGTGCTTCTGTCTTTCCAAATAATCGAAAGTTTATGGACGTCTGCCATCGGTTTATGGAGCTGTGGTTAAACCTTAGGGCAATACCCAAGGATGGTTGGGGGTGTTGAGTTTTTGGCACTTTGCGGGTCGCCCTCACGACTCGCCCCAACTTAATGGAGAAAACCATGTATCAGAAAACACTTCCCGTTGCGGTCGCCTTCGCGCTTTGGAGCAACGCAGCAAACGCCGATGAATTCAGCGACGCCGTTGTCGCCAAGTTTGAGTCGCTTGGATTCACTTACATTGAGGTAAAGACCGGCCCAACGCAGTTGAAGGTTGAGGCGATCCGCGGCTCTGAAAAAATCGAAGTGGTTTATGATCGAGACACTGGTCTTATTCTTGAACAAGAGCTCGAAGCGGCAGAAGCCGATGAAATCGGCCTTAGCGGCATCGACGTCGACACATCTGACAAGGATTTCTTCGATGAAGAAGATGATGACGACGATGACGACGACGACGACGATGACGACGACGACGACGACGACGACGACGATGACGATGACGACGACTAAGGCTTCGCTTACCGCATAGGCGCACTCATACTCTGGGCTGACCTGTTCTTTCGTTCGGGTTGGCCCAACTCATTTCACAGTGAAACAAGG
>JAPPOI010000176.1 GCA_028818055.1 Boseongicola sp. | reverse complement strand
TTTAGCATACTCCGTGTTTAATTATTTTCTTTATAGGTGCTAAGAACAAATGACATGTCTTTGACCAGAAAATCTATTGAATTCCGAAGTATCAACGATGGGCGCATCTCATGCCCGAAAGAGTTTCTATATACTTTTCCACCTGTATCGGTGTGGAGCATGAGTGTGGTCGTGTCTAAGTCCGCGGCCTTGTGATTTGTGAACCGTCCGAGACGAAAAGCGAGATCATTTTTGAAAGGGAGTTACAAAAAATGGAATTTTTTTCGGAAAACATATCCAACAAAACTATGGGAGCATCGGCCGCCCTGTTTGTCGTTTGTGGCATGGCAAGCGCTGCAATTGCAGAGTCGAACGAAGCCAAAATCGCCAGGGCCATGTCCGCCGCACCCTCTGATATCAGCGAGAACGCGACCATCATGGACGTGGATGGGACAATCCTCCGGGAAGGCAGCAACGAGTGGGTGTGTTTGCCAGGTGTTGGCCTAATTCCTGGCGACAAGCACCCGATGTGCAACGATCCAGTCTGGATGAAGTGGATGGCCGCAGTCGGGGCCGGAACCGAATTCTCCACCGACGTCGTGGGTGTTTCGTACATGCTTCAGGGAGATGCGATGGTGAACAACGATAATCCCATGGCCACGGACCCCAATGACGGTGGAGTGTGGGTTCAGGATGGGCCGCATCTGATGATGTTGTTTCCCAATAAAAATTTGGTCGACAACATGCCACGCGACCCGTTCGTCGGTGGCTCTTACGTCATGTGGGGAGACACCCCATTGTGGCATGTCATGGTCCCCATTGAGGCCAAAGAAAATACCAACTGACCTTTAGAAACCGAGACGGAGGGAATGATGTCGGTCGAACATATTCAGAAGTCTGTGAATGGCGTAATCGCTTACCTGAAAGAAAACCCTGAGGACGCCATCAGCACCAGCCCACCTATAACGGCAGTTATGGAGAGCGGTTTGCGTTGTAGAGCGGTCGGCGACAAGGGCCAGTCCATCGTCACCGATATGCCTGAGGCAGTCGGTGGTGACGGCTCAGCACCTTCACCAGGCTGGTTGTCCCGCGCAGCTCTGGCAACCTGCGACGCCACCAGAATTGCACTACGCGCGGCTGAATTGGGTATTGAGTTGGACACTCTAGAGGTCACAACTGACAGTGTGGATGACGATCGTGGTCTGTTTGGTGTGGACCCTTCGGTCCGTGCTGGATCGCTAAGTCTAAGGACTCGAGTAAAAATTGGCGCCGCTGGGGTCAGCGAAAAGGTTTTGTGGGAAATTGTTGACTACGCGGTTACCCATTCGCCGGTCGCTGACGGATGTAGGCGTGAAACGCCGTCAACGCTCGAAGTCACAATTGCCTGATAGCCAAAATGGAGTGCAGCCCCATGAATGTCCGAATCCAAACCAGTGAAGGGGGCTGCACGTGTGGCCACGTGCGCTATCAGGTCGCGTCTGACCCGATGATTGTACATGGCTGCCATTGCCGAGGATGCCAAAAGAATTCCGGTTCTGCCTTTGCAATCAACGCGCTGTTTGAGGCCGATCGCGTCAAAATTCTCGACGGAACGGTAGAAGAGATATCAGTGCCGACGCCGAGTGGTACCGGTCAGGACATTACTCGCTGCACAAAATGCAAAGTTGCGGTTTGGAGCAACTACAACATGGGCGGTTTACGAAAACATATTCGTTTCATTCGTGTTGGCACACTTGATGACCCTGATCAGTTTCCGCCCGATGTGCACATTTATGCAGCCTCGAAACAGCCGTGGGTCATTATCCCGGCGGCGGATCGTAGGGTGGATCAGTTCTACAAATTCGCGAAGACATGGTCGCCTGCGAGCCTGGAGCGCCTTGCGAAAATCGAAGCCTCGGCTGGAGTTAAGATTTCCTGACCCTTCAGCGGCTTTCGCCCTGAGCCAAACAATCTTGCCACCGAGTGTTTTGGCTCTTGGGGAGCGGCCGCCACCCGAAAAGAATTGGCAACACAAATTCAGCCATTTCCAATTTACCTTTGAGATAGGAGCAGGGGGCGATGCGACGGCTCGGCAGCTAGATCAGCCCCAGTTTTTCAAGCGAGTCCGCGCTAGCGAGAACCGCTTCTTTGGCCGGTCGGAACGTCATTCCCAACACGTCCTTGGCCTTTTGATTGTTGTAGTTCCGAAGCCGACTTAGGTTTGGAGCGATGAGCTTCAGTTCCGGCTTAAAGCGCGACATCATCCTGACCAGCCAGGTCGGAAGCTCGCCCCTCGGCAACTTACGGTTCGGATATGCGGTACTAAGGATTTCCCCAACTTCCTTGAACCAGAGCGATTCAGAGCAAACGATGATCCTTTCTCCAGCTGCTTCAGGGCGCCGCATGGCTTCGATATGCGCTTTGGCGAGATCGCGGACATCAACAATCCCTTGATGCAGTTTTGGATAGGCAGGCATCTCGCGGTTGAGCGGTGCGGTGATCATGCCAAGCGACGCGGAAACTCCCGGGCTCATTGCCGGTCCAAGGACTGCCGTTGGTACCACCACGCTGAGTTCGGTCCTAAAATCGTCCGCCTTTGATGCCTCCCACGCAGATTTTTCCGCAATGGTTTTCGATTGCGCATAGAAAGATACGTTCTCGGGCTTGGTCATGTTCGTCCAATGGCTTTCATCGAAAGCATCGGGTCGCGGGCCTTCCCACGCAACGTCTACCGCCGCTACCGATGACGTCATGACGATCCGGCGTACGCCGGCTGTGTTCGCAGCATTCAATACCCGCAACGCACCATCCCGTGCAGGCATCATGAGCTCGTCTGCGGTCGCGGGCTGGTGAGCCGGGAAGGCGG
>JAPPOI010000089.1 GCA_028818055.1 Boseongicola sp. | reverse complement strand
GCTTTGGACAGTCACCTTGGAAATCTCGGTGATGATGGCTCAGTTCCCATCGAAAGAAATCGCTCAGCTCAGCTACGATTTCCGTACGCTGGGACTTGGATATGCCAACATCGGCGGCCTTTTGATGAACATGGGCTACAGCTACGACTCGGACGAAGGTCGGGCGCTATGCGGTGCTTTGACAGCGATCATGACCGGCGTGTCGTATGCAACGTCTGCTGAGATGGCGGGAGAACTGGGACCATTCCCAAGCTACGAGCGCAACGCGCAGCACATGCTTCGTGTGATCCGCAATCACCGACACGCCGCATATGGTGAAACAGACGGCTATGAGGCGATGAACGTGAACCCGGTCGCGCTGGACCAGGTCAATTGCCCGGATGCACGCCTTGCTGAACTGGCCAAGTCGTCTTGGGACGAAGCGCTCAAGCTCGGCGAAAAGAATGGATATCGGAACGCGCAAGCAACAGTGATTGCGCCCACCGGCACCATCGGGCTGGTCATGGATTGTGACACAACCGGTATTGAGCCTGACTTCGCGCTCGTGAAGTTCAAGAAGCTTGCTGGCGGCGGCTATTTCAAGATCATCAACAGATCGGTTCCGGCAGCTCTTGAGGTACTTGGCTACGGATCGGCCCAGATCGAAGAGATTATCTCATACGCCGTTGGTCACGGTACCTTGGGCAATGCACCCGGCATCAACCACACGGCGTTGATCGGACACGGTTTCGGACAAGCGGAGATCGACAAGATCGAAGCAGCGCTTCCATCAGCCTTCGATATCCGGTTCGTCTTCAACCAGTGGACACTGGGTGAAGAGTTCTGCACTGGTCCGCTCGGCATTCCGGCCGAAAAACTGACCGACCCTTCCTTCGATTTGTTGCGTCACCTCGGCTTCACGAAGAAAGACATCGAAGCCGCCAACGACCACGTCTGCGGAACGATGACGCTGGAAGGTGCGCCGCACCTGAAGGAAGAGCACTACGCGGTATTCGATTGCGCCAACCCATGCGGCAAGAAAGGCAAACGCTTCCTGAGCGTCGACAGCCACATCACTATGATGGCTGCAGCCCAGTCGTTCATCTCGGGTGCGATCTCGAAGACCATCAATATGCCGAACGACGCGACGATCGAAGACTGTAAGGAAGCTTACGAACTATCGTGGTCGCTGGGCATCAAGGCGAACGCTTTGTACCGCGATGGCTCGAAACTCAGCCAGCCGCTGGCTGCGGCGCTGGTCGAGGACGATGACGAGGCTGCGGAAATTCTTGAGACTGGCACTCCGCAAGAAAAAGCGGCGGTTCTGGCCGAGAAGGTTGTCGAAAAGATCATCGTTAAGGAGGTCGCTCAGGGTCGCGAAAAGATGCCCGAACGGCGTCGGGGATATACCCAGAAAGCCATCGTTGGTGGTCACAAGGTCTATTTGCGGACTGGCGAATATTCCGACGGCTCCTTGGGCGAAATCTTTATCGACATGCACAAGGAAGGCGCTGGCTTCCGGGCAATGATGAACAATTTCGCTATCGCTGTATCGGTTGGCCTTCAGTACGGCGTGCCGCTTGAGGAATTCGTCGATGCCTTCACGTTCACCAAGTTCGAGCCCGCTGGCATGGTTCAGGGTAACGACAGCATCAAGAATGCTACGTCGATCTTGGATTATATCTTCCGCGAGTTGGCTGTGTCGTACCTTGACCGCGAAGACCTTGCGCACGTGAAGCCAGAGGGTGTCAGCTTTGACGATCTCGGACGCGGCGAGGAAGAGGGCAAGCGCAACTTCAAGGAAGTTGCCGGCACCGAAGGCGAAGACCCCGTCGAAGTTCTGAAGAAAGTCGTTTCAACCGGCTATCTGCGGAACAAGGCCCCTCAGGGTCTGATGGTTGTCCAAGGCGGAATGGCAAATGGTGCAACGGCTTTGGCAGGGTCCACTGATCCTGTGGCGACTTTGGAAACTTTGGTGCCCGAGGCTTCGGCTGAAACCGCGCTGGCCAGTGGCACTGTCCAGATGGACGCTCGCGCCAAAGCCAAAATGCAGGGCTACGAGGGTGATCCTTGTGGCGACTGCGGCAACTACACGCTGGTGCGCAATGGCACCTGCATGAAGTGCAACACCTGCGGCGCGACAAGCGGGTGTAGCTAAGGAATAGGGTGGGGCAGACTTTACGCCTCCCCACTCTCACAGGGGCCGGATTGGCCTGGGCAATACAGGGCCCGCAGTCCGGCTTGTTGGAAGGCGCTGCCTTTCGACGGTGGGGTAAGCGAGCTTACCCTGAACGCGGGTCAGGCCGCAGGCAGAAACCGGGCGGTACAATAGAGTGAGCCTGACAAGCGAAACTGGGGACCCTCGGGTCCCCATTTTCTTTGGAGTGCTTCCAAAAAGCGACTGTTAGCTAAAGCTCATCCGGATAAATCCGCCGGTCGCTTTGGTCACAACTTTGCGGTTGCGCATTTGCGGTGGCCTTAGCGACAGCACGACACGCTCCAAGATGGGTGTCAAAGCAGCTTCGCTGCCTTCGACCAGCTTCAGTGTTTGCCCGCCCGATTTGACGCGCATCTTCAACGCAGCCTTTGTCCGCGTGTCCTTCGATCTTGCAATAAAGACGCTTTCGACGTCGTCCACCGGATAGGTGTGCGTCAAATGAAACCGACCTTTTGCATTTTGCGTACCAAGCCGAATCTCTCGATTTGAGGAATCGATCTGGATCTTGGTTCGAAAACCTTTGTCCGCATGACGATACAACGCGAACCCGACCAGTACGAATGCAATCATCATGGCTGCTTGTACAATCGTTTGTCCTGCTCCCGAGACAACCTCGGGTAAGAACAACACCCC
>JAPPOI010000302.1 GCA_028818055.1 Boseongicola sp. | reverse complement strand
GACCATAGGGTCGGTGTAGTAGCGCGCATCAAGAGAGCGAAGCGGTTCAGTCATCCGTGCCTCCCTCGTAGATCCCAAGCTCGTGGCGACGCCTGTGAAAGCGCTCAACCCGGTCCACAATGTCGTCTGACGCTTCTGCGATGACAAAACTCAACAACGTTTCCAAAAGCAAGATCGTGGTCACCGATGACGGGAAAAACTGCGGGCTGTCCGCGGCGACGACAAAGCCGTGGTCAGCTTTTCGAATGATTGGTGAGGCCGGGCTATCCGAGATGCCAACAATGGTCATACCCTGTTCACGCGCAACATCGATGGCCGCAACGACTTCGGATCGGTATGGTTTGCAGGTAATCGCAATCAACCCGTCCTGAGCGTCGGCAAATGCCAAGTCGTCTATCGCCGAGGTGCCGGGTCGAGGGATGGCGTGAAACTGCACCATTCCAGTTGAAGCAAGGTATGTGAAATTGCGTGCGTTGGCGTTGTTCACCCCAACACCCAGCGTGAAAACCTGGCGACAATTCCAGACCGCGCGGGCCGCGGAGACCAGCCGTTCTGTGCTGATTTCGGCAAACGTATCTTCAATGTTCTTGATAGCCGAGCCGATGGCGTCTGCATAAAGCGCGCCCATGTCGCCGGACTTGGCCACATCTTGAAGCCAACGTGCGCGGTCTTCGAACTTTGCCGTGCCGCTTCTTATTGCTTCGCGAAACGGTGCGCGAAAATCGTCATAGCCTTCAAAACCGACTTGTCGCGCCATGCGAACCACTGTGTTGGGTGTGACCTGTGCAGCTTCGGCTATCTCACGAACGGTCGAAACACCGACATCACGCGGATTTTCTAAAACGTATCGCGCAGCTTTCTGCGCTTCCGGGGTTAGGCTCTCCCATTCACCCGAAAGTCGCTCCAGAACTGAAAATGATACATTTGTGTCATTCATGATTGACTATGGTATATTTGTGCGAATAGCTTGTCGAGCGAATTCAACATTTGAGGTTTCGGGATGGCTTCAGAACTTCCGTCTCATACGCGCGTCGTCATCGTTGGGGGTGGCGTCATGGGTGTTGGGCTTGCCTATCACTTGGGCCACGAAGGGTGGGGCAACGAAACTGTTCTGCTTGAAAAAGCCGAACTAACCAGCGGCTCGACGTGGCACGCGGCTGGCCAAATCACGCATTCCACAAGCTCGTTCAGCCTTGGCAAATGCGTCGGCTACAACATCGATCTGTATTCAGGTGGCCTAGAGGCTGAAACCGGGCAGCCTGTGACTTGGCACGGCTGCGGCTCGCTTCGCCTGGCTTATTCAGAAGATGAGATGGATTGGCTGCGACAGACGTTGTCGGTTGCAACAGCTCTTGGTTTCAACATCGAGTTGATCCGACCTGATCAGATTTCAAAGTTGCATCCGTACTACAATATCGAAGGCGTTATTGGTGCCTTGCACACGCCGGATGACGGCCACGTGGACCCAACAAATGTGACGATGGCAATGGCCGCCGGAGCGCGCGCAAAAGGAGTACGTATCTTCAGGCGGTGCCGCGCCACCAATATTTCCAAAGTCGGCGATGAATGGATCGTTGAAACCGAAAAAGGCAGTATCCGCTGCGAGCATGTCGTGAATGCGGGTGGCACATATGCCCGGCAAATGGGTGAATGGTCTGGTCTACAGTTGCCGATGACGTCCATGACTCACCACTATTTTGTGACAGAGCCAGTGCCAGAATTCGAAAACCTGACCGCAGAGCTGCCCGTCGTGCGGGACGACAGCAAGGTTTCTGGTTACATTCGGATGGAGCAGAAGCGTGGCTTGATCGGTATATATGAAAAAGAAAATCCCAACACAGTTTGGGAAGATCATTGTCCGTGGGAAGCCGAGAACGAGCTTTTTGACCCGGACTATGACCGTGTCATGCCCTGGCTCGAGGAAAGCCTGAACCGCATGCCGATTTTTGCGGACCTTGGGATCACTCGCGAAGTTCACGGTGCAATATCTCATCCCCCGGATGGCAATCCACTCATTGGTCCGGCTCCGGGCGTGCAGAACTATTGGTGCTGTTGCGGGACACAAATTGGTATCGGCTGGGGACCCGGACTTTCACGCGAGTTGGCGCGCTGGATCGTGCATGGGTCCGCCGACATCTCAATGCGCGATTATGATCCGCGTCGGTTCGGTGAATATGCAACCAAAGAGTGGCAAGTCATCAAAGCAAAAGAAGATTACTGCCTTCGCCACGAAATCCCGTTCCCGCACTTCAACCGGCTTGCCGGTCGACCCGTGAAACCATCACCGCTTTATGAAACCTTGAAGGAAAAAGGCGCCGTTTTTGAAGAGGTGTTCGGACACGAACGTCCGCGCTGGTTCGCGGTCGATGGCGTGGAGCAGCGCGACTACTACGGTTTCAAGCGAACGCCCGTCCACGACGTAATAGCCGCCGAATGTAAAGCGGTTCGCGAAGCAGCAGGGGTGATGGACATTTCTGCTTTCACAAAAGTTCAGGTGTCCGGACCGGATGCGGAGCGCATGTTGAATCGCCTTGTTGCCAATCGGCTTCCGCGTACCGGCCGCATCGGCCTAACACACATGTTGAACGAACGCGGACGCATTGAGATGGAAGTCACAATTGCGAGGTTGCGCGAGGATACCTTCTATTTGGTATGCGCCGCTTTCTTTGAACAGCGACTTCTGGATCACATTGCTAAGCATCAAGGGAACACCGATCTCGTTGTCGAGAACCTCAGCAACTCGACCTCTGCGCTTTCGCTGAATGGTCCGCTCTCGCGTGAGATACTGCAAAGATGCGGTGTTGCCGGCCTGTCCAATACTGATGTCCCATGGATGT
>JAPPOI010000201.1 GCA_028818055.1 Boseongicola sp. | reverse complement strand
CCACATTCCGAGAGGGCTCTCGGATCTTGTCGCGAAAGCAGCCGTCACCCGCACACAAATCAGTCCGAATTTCGAAGAGGAGAATCTGCTGTCGCTTTCGGCCATCCGTTCCTACTTCGAGCACGCGATCTGGCAAGCTGGCCTGAGCACCGGCAATTGGGACAAACACCACATTGTTTCCGGCGATACACCCTGCTTCGATACCAAATCACAGACCGTAGAATCCTATTCCTTCCAAACTGCCGCAAAGCGATTTCGGCTTATCGAGTCGGACACACACTCGGTTTTTATTCCTTGGGGTCCCAAAGGCAAGTCGCTGGAGAATGAAATTCGCGACCTGAGAAAGCAAAACAGGCAACCCAACCGCGGCCATTATCGCCGCGCGCAACCGTTCACGGTTCAGGTTTACGACGACGAATGGAGAGATTTACAGAGCCGTGTCGAGGTGCTGTGCGACGGCGCGTTTGCCGTGCTGATCCACCCTGAGAACGATTATCATCCTGAAACAGGCCTGAAACGATCCGGAGCACTCGCTGATCCATGCGCGTTTTGCCTTTAGCAAAACAGGTTGCATACCATATCGTGAGGTACAAGTATGTAAACGTATGACAACAACAACTGTGTCGCCTAAGTATGAAATCGTAATCCCTAAGGAAGTGCGGCGGAAACTCGCGCTCAAACCCGGGCAGCAGCTCTCGGTAATCGAAAAGGACGGTCACATCGAACTCACTCCCATCCTGACGCCAGAACAGCTCGTTGGCTTTCTGAAAGGGAAAACCAAGCATCCGTTTGAACGGGAGAAACAAGACCGACCTCTGACATGAAACCGATCTGCCTCGACACTTCCGGATGGATCGAAATCACAGTGGACGGCGCCATCCTTTGGACGCAGGAAGAGGGCTTCAAGGACCTTCATCACATAAAGTATTTCCCCAAAAAACAAAGCAACCTGACCTAGCCATGCCCTACGGAATCAAACTCCACATCAGCGGCGACTTCGCGTGCTTTACACGACCCGAAATGAAGGTGGAACGCGTCTCCTACGACGTGATCACGCCCTCGGCTGCACGCGGAATTCTGGAGGCAATTTATTGGAAGCCTCAAATCCGGTGGGTGATCGACCGCATCCACGTGCTCAAGCCGATTCGGTTTACCAACATCCGGCGAAACGAAGTAGGCTCGAAAGCCGCCGCGCCTTCCGCTGCTGCGATGAAGGGGGAAAACGTTCCAGCCTCAGGAATCATTATTGAAGACCAGCGCCAGCAACGTGCCTCGACCTTGCTTCGTGATGCTGCCTATGTCATTGAGGCGCACTTCGAGATCCTTGACTTCCGGTTCGAGAAGGGAGGGCCGGAACTGCCCGTCAAAGACTGCGAAGGCAAACACCTTGACATGTTCAAACGCCGTGCTCGCACCGGCCAATGCTTTCACCAACCCTACCTGGGCAACCGCGAGTTCCCCGCACGTTTCCGATTGATCGAACACGACGAACCAACTCCGACAAGCGAACTCCCGCCCGAGCAGCTCAACAAGGAACTTGGCTGGATGCTCCACGACATCAGCTATCTCCCCGCCGACAAGAAAGCCAAGGATAGCTTCCTCACCGGACAGGGAAAACGCGTCCGCACCGAACCCCGGTTCTTCAATGCCAAATTGGACAACGGCGTGATTGACGTTCCTCCCCTGCAAAACACCACCGCTTGATTCTCCATGATTCTACAATCCCTGCATCAACTCTACGGTCGGCTTTCTGCGGATCCAGACAACGGGCTGCCAAAACGTGGATACAGTCGGCAGAACATCAGCTTCTGCGTCGTCATCCGGACAGCCGGAACATTGGTCGAAATTCAGCCATGCCGCGTCGAAAACATTGAGGTCACTAAGGGCGGTAAAGAGAAGAAGACTGTGCGACCGCTTTCACTGCTTGTTCTTGGACAGTCGAAGCCGCCAGGACAGGGACTGAATCCATGTTTTCTTTGGGACAACACGGGCTACATGCTTGGTTTCAAACCAGGCGATCCCAAAGCGAGCGAGGCAAAACGGGAGAAGGAAAGAGCTCGAACGCTTGCTTCGTTCGAAGCGTTCAAAGCCCGTCATCTTGAATGTGAAGTGCAAATTAACGATCCGGATTTCTCTAGTGTTTGCCGTTTTCTTGAATCGTGGTCTGCCGACGAAATTGAAAAGCATCCTCTCCTAAATCACGTTTACAAATAAATAAGCATCTTTCAAATCTCTGGCAAGCTCAACTATGTTCATCAAAACCCGGGCATCGTTGACTGGTGGAACCAGCAGAACCTTGCGACCGGCGACGGAGAAACCGGGTTCTGTTTGGTGACCGGAAAAGAGCTCCCGCTGGCAATCACGCATGATCCGGCCATAAAAGGCGTCGCGGGCGCACAAAGCTCAGGGGCGAAACTTGTCTCATTCAATAAACGTGCCTACGAATCGTATGGAAAAGAAGACGGGCGCAAAGTTGGGCAGGGAAGAAACTCGCCGGTTTCCGAAGAGGCTGCCTTTGCCTACTGCAACGCATTGAACTGGTTGCTAGCCCTTAGGGAGCGCCGATTTCGTATCGGAGACGCCACCACGGTGTTTTGGACCGAGCAGTCGACACCTGCGGAAGCCGTCTTTCCGTGGATGGTGTCCGGCGTTTCCGACGCGGAGCATGAGACGACGAAAAAGCGTGTTCATGATGTGCTCGAGAGAATAGCTCGCGGCACTTTGGGAAAAGACGAGTTGGGAGAGGTTTCGGTCCGCTACTTCATTCTGGGGCTTTCTCCAAACGACTCCCGGCTTTCCGTTCGTTTCTGGCACACCGGAATTCTGGGCGAACTGGTCGATAA